>DQOE01000179.1 GCA_015658765.1 Verrucomicrobiota bacterium
AAAAGAAGTGGTGGTAGGAGCAGGATTCGAACCTGCGAAGGCTAAGCCAGCGGATTTACAGTCCGCCCCGTTTGACCGCTTCGGTATCCTACCCCCGAAAAGGGCGGCGGATTACGCCAAATTGTGACGCGCTTGTCAAACACCGTTTGTGTTTCTATCGTCCGCGCCCATGTTTGACGCGCTCAGCGATAAACTCCAGAAGACCTTCCGCAACCTCCGGGGACTCGGCAAAATCAGCGAAACCAACGTCTCCGAGGCGCTGCGCGAGGTGCGCATGGCCCTGCTGGATGCGGACGTTAATTTCAAGGTCGCCAAGCAGTTCATCGCCCGCGTGAAGGAGAAATCGCTCGGCGAGGAGGTCGTCGCCAGCATCCAGCCCGGACAGCAGATCGTCAAAATCATCAGCGACGAGATGGTCGTGCTGCTCGGCGCCGAGCGCAGCGAACTCGACCTGCCGCGCGGCTTCGCACAGCCGCTCAGCCTGATGATGTGCGGCCTGCACGGCTCCGGCAAAACCACCTCCAGCGGCAAGCTCGCCCGCCTGCTCGCCGCCGAGGATCGCAAAACGCTGCTCGTCGGCGCGGACGTTTACCGGCCCGCCGCGATGGACCAGATCGAGACCCTGGCCAGGCAGCTTGATCTGCCGTGTTTCCTGATGCGCGGCGAACAGGACGTGCTCAAGATCGCCGACGGCGCAATGGCCAAGGCCAAGGCGGACGGCATTGACGTGGTCATTTTCGACACCGCCGGCCGGCTGCAGATCGACGAGCCGCTGGTGCAGGAACTCGTCCAGCTTCGCGACCGGGTTCAGCCGCGCGAGATCCTGCTCGTGCTCGACTCCGCCACCGGGCAGGAGGCGGTCAGCGTCGCCACGCATTTTGACGAGGCACTGGGCATCACCGGCGCGATCCTGACCAAGCTCGATGGCGACGCGCGCGGCGGCGCGGCGCTCAGTTTCCGCGAAGTCACCGGCAAGCCGATCAAGTTCGCCGGCACCGGCGAAAAGCTCGACGACTTCGAGCCGTTCCATCCCGACCGAATGGCGTCACGCATCCTCGGCATGGGCGATGTCGTCAGCCTCGTCGAGAAAGCCGCCGAGGCGATCGACGAGAAGACCGCCCTTAAACTCGAGGAGCGGATGAAAAAGGGTCACTTCACCCTCGAGGATTTTCTCGATCAACTTCGGCAGATCAAAAAACTGGGCTCGCTGGAAAGCATCGTCGAGATGCTGCCCGGCGGCGGGAGTGCCATAAAAGGCTCCGACCTCGGCAAGGGCGAAAAGGAATTTCGCCAAATGGAGGCGATGATCTGCAGCATGACCCCGCAGGAACGCCGCACGCCGGTGATCCTCAACGCGCGCCGCCGCCGCCGCATCGCCACCGGCAGCGGCACGACCGTCGCCGCGCTCAACAGCCTGCTCAAGCGCTTCGGCGAGATGCAGAAAATGATGAAGAAAATGGGCAAGTTCCAGAAAATGATGGCCAAGATGGGCGGCGCGGGAGCCATGCCGGGGATGGGCAAACTGCTCGGCCGCTGATCAGGGAGTTTTCAGTTTTCAGTTTTCAGTTCTTCGCGTGGGGTTGAAACTTCACGGCCGTGCATCGACTCGATCCGCCACTCGCCATTTCGGCGGATGACAATTTCAATCCCGCCATCAGCCAGCGTGTTGAACAACGGCACGTTGCGTTTGGCCAAACGCTCCAGCAGCAGCGCCGACGGAATATCCGCGTACGGATACGTGCAGGCGCTGAGCACGATTGCCTTCGGCTCGATCGCCGCGAGCAGCGCTTGGCCAAGCGGCTCGCCCACGCCAGGCATGGCGGTCACCACAATGTCGCTGCGCAAATCCAAGCCGCTCCCGGCCAAGTCCGCCTGCCCCGCCTCGCCGAGGTCGGAGAGCAGCAGCACACGCACGCCGTGTACTTCACGTGCAAGCACCGTCATGTTGTCGTCGGCCTTGGGCAGGCGCTCACCGCTTGGCGGATGCAGAACCTCCCAGCCGGCGATGGAGTTGCCGCGCGCAACGACGATCGGCGGCTGGCCAGCGGCCTCCAGCCCCTCCATCATTTCCTTGTAGTACGGCGAGTTGAACCGGGTTGGGTTGACAAACATCACCGGCCAGCCCATCTCCTCGGCCAAGCTGCCGAAGCCCTGCACGTGATGCCGGTCGCCATGCGTCGCCACGGCCCACGGCGGCTCGTCGTGGCCGCGCGTCCGCAAAAACGACACCACGGAAAACCGCCCGCCGGAGTCGCTGCCGCAGTCGATGAGCAACGGCTTGTCGTCGTGTGGCTCGACGAACATCGCCGAGCCGCTGTCGAGCGGCAGCACCGTCAGTTTGAAATCACCACGCTTGGCCAAGCTCTCCACCGCGAACAAGACAAAAGCCAAGCCGATCAGAGCCAGCGTGCCAAGGCGCTTAGTTTTTAGTACCAACGGCATCGCCCACAAGGCCAGCGCCACCACGTAAATCAACATCAGCCAAGCGGGCGGCGCAGTTACGTACTGATGCCCAAGCGGCAATGCGGCCGCCGTTTCGCTGAGCCACATCATCAAACGCATCCACAGCCAGGCGCTGTGGGCGAACAACTCCGAAACAAGAGGAAGCCAGACAGCAAAAATCAAACAGCCAAGACTGCTGGCCAGGGCCAAGCCGGCGAGCGGAACGATGAGCGAGTTGACGAGCAGTGTCACCGGCGTGAATAGGTTGAAAGTCGATGCCGCCAAGGGCAGCGAACCCAGCCATGCCGCGGCGGACACCGCAAGCAACGGGGTCGCAATCCGGACCACAAAACGTGACCACCACGGCCATAACTCCGGCGGCAGCAACGGGTCGGGTTGCAGCCGGTTTTGAATCCGCTCCTGCAGCGGCAGGGCAAACATCGCGATGGAAAACACGACACAGAACGAAAGCTGAAAGCCGGTCATGAACAATTGTTGCGGCTCCCAAAGCAGAATCAGCACAGCAGCAGCGGCGAGTGAGTTGACCAAGTCGC
>DQOE01000296.1 GCA_015658765.1 Verrucomicrobiota bacterium
AGCGACTCGACGTGCCCGAACATCATCGTCGCCGTCGAGGCCATTCCAAGTCGGTGCGCCACGGCCATCACCTCCAGCCAGTCGTCGCTCATCGCCTTGAGCGGCGAGATGCGTTGGCGAACCTCGTCGACCAGAATCTCGCCGCCTCCGCCGGGGATCGAGCCGAGGCCGGCCTCGCGGAAATCGCGGATCAGTGTTTCCAGCGACTCGCCGAACACGTCACGAAAATGGATGAACTCGCTCGGGCTGAAAGCGTGGATGTTGATTTGCGGAAACTTGTCCCGAATGTGCGAAAGCAGATCGAGGTACCACTGCTTGTCGAGCTTCGGGTGATGGCCGCCCTGCATCAAAATCTGCGTGCCGCCGAGTTCGATCGTTTCCTCGATCTTTTGGTCGATCTCGTCGCGGGTGATCACGTACGAGTCGTCCTGTTTTTCCGTCCGGTAAAACGCGCAGAACTTGCAGTACACGTTGCAGACGTTGGTGTAGTTTATGTTGCGGTCGATGTTGTAGGTGGCGATCTCATTGCCGCGCCCGTCATAGGCATCGGCCTTGGCCAAGCGGCGGCGACGATCCGCCAGCGCGCCCAATTGCGGCAGCGGCAGCTCGTACAGCCGCGCCGCCTCGTCGCCGCTCACGCGTTCGCCATCCCAGACTTTTTGGCAGAGCGCCTCCGTTGTGGCATCCAAGTCCACACGCGGAATGTAGTCGCTCGACGGCAAAAGGCAACGCGCTTGGCCAAACGCCGCGCGGCTCACCCTTTTCCCCGCTGCTTGGCCCAGGCGTCGCGTAGGGTGACGGTGCGGTTGAAAACCGGCTTGCCGGCTTGCGAGTCGCCAGCGTCCGCGCAGAAATAGCCAAGCCGCTCGAACTGAAAACGCTCGCCCGGCTCGGCCTTGGCCAAGCCCGGCTCGAGCTTGGCGTCCGCGATCACTTCCAGCGACTCGGCGTTTAGATGGTCGAGATACGTTTTGCCGTCGTCCTCTTTGTTCGGATCCTCGACAGTGAACAGGCGGTCGTACAGCCGCACTTGAGCCTCGAATGCGTGCGACGCGGACACCCAGTGGATGGTGCCCTTGACCTTGCGGCCGTCCGGCGCGTTGCCGCCGTGCGTCTCGGGGTCGTACGTACAGTGCAGCTCGGTCACCTCGCCCGCGGCGTTTTTGATGACCTCGTTGCAGGTGATGAAATAGGCGAAGCGCAACCGCACTTCCCGCCCCGGACCAAGCCGGAAAAATTTCCTCGGCGGCTCCTCCATGAAGTCGGCGCGCTCGACGTAAATCTCTCGCGTGAACGGCACCGAACGCGTTCCGGCTTCGGGGTCTTTTGGGTGGTTTGCCGCCTCGAGCTCCTCGACTTTGTCCTCGTCGAAATTGGTGATCACGACCTTGAGCGGCCGCAGCACCGCCATTCTGCGGGGCGTGGTGTCGTTCAAGTCCTGCCGGATGCTGTGCTCGAGCAGCGCGACGTCGGTGAGGCTGTTGAACTTGGTGATGCCTATGGTTTTGCAGAACGAGCGGATGCTCGCCGGCGTGTAGCCCCGGCGGCGCAGCCCGGAGACGGTCGGCATGCGCGGATCATCCCAGCCATTGACGCGACCCTCCTCGACGAGCGTCAGCAGCTTGCGTTTGCTGAGTACGGTGTATGTGAGGCTGAGCCGCGCGAACTCGATCTGCCTCGGACGGCTGTCGATCGCCACGTTGTCCAGCACCCAGTCGTACAGCGGCCGGTGCACCTCAAACTCGAGCGTGCAGAGCGAGTGCGTGATGCCCTCGATCGAGTCGGACAGGCAGTGGGTGAAATCGTACATCGGGTAGAGGCACCACTTGTTGCCGGTTCGATGATGCAGCGTTTTGCGGATGCGATACAGCACCGGGTCGCGCATGTGCAGATTCGGCGAAGCCATATCGATCTTGGCCCGCAACACCCGCGTGCCGTCGGCGAACTCGCCGTCGCGCATCCGCTGGAACAGCTCCAGATTCTCCCCCGGCGAGCGGTCGCGATACGGGCTGTTCGTGCCCGGCTTGGTCGGCGTGCCGCGATGCCCGGCGATCTCGTCCAGCGTCAACTCGCAGACAAACGCCTTGCCGGACTGGATCAACTCGACCGCGAAGCCGTAGAGCTTTTCAAAATAATCGGAGGCGAAGTAAATATTTTTACCCCAGTCGAAGCCGAGCCACTGCACGTCCTCCTTGATCGAATCGACGTACTCGACGTCCTCCTTGGCCGGGTTCGTGTCGTCAAAGCGCAGATGGCAAACGCCGCCCTCGTTCTCGAGCGAGATGCCGAAGTTCAGGCAGATCGACTTGGCATGGCCAATGTGCAGGTAGCCGTTCGGCTCCGGCGGGAAACGTGTCACCGTCGAGGCATGTTTGCCGCTGGCCAAGTCGGCGGCGACGATCTCGCGGATGAAATCGAGCGGCTCCGGCTTGGCCTCGCCGTTGTCGGTTCCCGCGGAATTGTTGTTTGTGTTACCCATCTCAAGTGGCTCGCCGGCCATGCGGCAGCGAAACGCGCAGCCTAAGTGAGCCCCAAAACGAAGGGAAGCGCGATCACTCCAGCGACGCCTTGAGGCTGGCAAAAAAATCGAGCCCCTCCTCGTCCGAGGCCGGCTCTGATGCCGCCTCGTTGCCGTGGACGACCAGTTCCTCGGGAATTTCCTTCAAAAACGGCGACGGATGGCAGGGGATCAGTTCACCGAACTTCCGCCGGTTTTCGCAGTGGCTCATCGTCAATGTCACCTGCGCCCGGGTGATTGCCACGTAAAACAGCCGCCGCTCCTCGTCCAGCGTCCCCTCGGCCTTGGAGCGCGAGTGCGGGATCAGCCCGTCCTCCACGCCGGCAATGTACACGTGCGGAAACTCCAGTCCCTTGCAACTGTGCACGGTGATCAGCGTCACCGCGTCGCCGATTTCCTCATCCTCATCGCGTTCGCGGTCGAGCGAAATGTGCTCGAGAAAACGGTGCAGCCGTTCCGCCACCGGACGATCGGCCGGGACAAAACCGGGATCCATCGAGTCGAGCAAATCGACGATGTTGCGCACGCGGTTCTCGGCGGTTTCCTCGTCCTTCTCCATTCGCCGAATCTCGCGGAACAAACCCACCTCATCCAGCCAAGCGGTGCACCACATCTTGAGCGGGTTCGCCGGCTGAACGGCGATCGGGCGGTTCAGCCGCTCGTTGACCGACTCCACCAACTCAACAAAGTCGAGGATGCTGTCGACCGTGCGCCGTTGAAATTGGCCAAGCGCCGGCTCGTCGCGCATCACGGCAAACACGGTGCAACCGCGCTCCTGGCTCAGGCCAAGCAGCTTCTCCATCGTGGCGTTGCTGAGGCCGCGCGCCGGGACGTTCGCGATACGCAGCAGGCCGGTGTCATCGTCGGGATTGAGGAACAACTTGAGGTACGAGACGAAGTCGCGGATTTCGCGCCGGTCAAAAAAACTCTGCCCGCCGACGAGGTTGTAGTGGACTTCAGCCTTGCGCAGCGCCGTCTCGAGCGGGCGGGATTGCTGGTTGGTGCGGAACAGAATCGCCTGCTCCCTCCACTTCACCTTTTTGATGCTGCGATTGAAGTTGATCTCCTCCACCAGCGCCTGTGCCTCCTCTTCATCATCGCGAAATTCCCAAAGCATGATCGGCTCCCCGGCTCCCTTGTTGGACCAAAGTTTTTTCTCGCGCCGCTGAACATTGTTTTTGATGACCGCGTTGGCGGCCTCGAGGATCGTGTTGGTGGAGCGATAGTTTTGCTCAAGCGTGACCACCTTCACCTCCGGAAAATGTTTCTCAAGGTCGAGCAAATTGGCCACCTCGGCCCCGCGCCAGCCGTAGATGCTCTGGTCGTCGTCGCCCACGACGCAAAAGTTTCGATGCTCCCGGGCCAGGCTGTGTACCAGTTCGAACTGCGAGTTGTTGGTGTCCTGATATTCGTCCACCATGATGTAGCGGTAACGCTCGCGGCATTCGTCGAGCGCCTCCGGGCACTCTGCGAACAGCCGCAGGACGAGCAAAATAAGGTCGTCAAAATCGACGGCGTTGCTGGCCTTGAGTGTCTGCTGATAGGTCGCAACCAAGCGCTTGGCCAAGGCGGCCAAGTCCTGATCCTCGGCGATGAGCTCATCGCTGTTGCTGTTCCGCCATCGACTGATCAGCGACAGGACGGCGTATGGG
>DQOE01000071.1 GCA_015658765.1 Verrucomicrobiota bacterium
CAGACCGGTCTCGACCTGAACACGCATTACGTCAACCGCACCGGCGAACCCTCAACCGGCGAGGTGTACATGAACCTGCACACCGTCGACAAGGCGTCGGTGAAGCATGAGGCCAAGATCATCAACATGAACAACACGAAGATCGACCTGCCACCCGGCAGGGAGACCACGGTGACCGCTGACTTTCGCGCGTCCGAGACGATGAACATTTTCCAGCTCTTCTCCCATTCGCACGAGAAGACCATCGAGTTTCGCGTGGAGATCGCCGGCGGCAAGCGGGACGGGGAGTTGCTCTATATTTCCTACGACTGGAAGCATCCGCCGGTGATGAAGTTCGACCCGCCGCTGGTGGTGAAACGAGGCGAGAAAATTCGCCTGAAAACCACCTACAACAACTGGACGGACAAGACCATCAACTTCGGCCTGCGCAGCACCGACGAGATGATGATCCTCTTCGGCGCGTACTACTAGAGCCAAGCCGGCGAGTCGCTTGGCCAAGGGGGAAGGTGAACACCCCATCGTCTGTTTCTTTTCTCAAAAAGCTTTTGTCACGCTGCCGCTGCCGTTAGTTTTTCGCGCGTGAAACTTTCTTGTTTGTATGTGGCGTTGGCGGCGCTTGGCTTGGCCCCGCTTGGCCAGGCGGCGGCGGATGAATTTGACAAGTCGGTGGCGGCGTTGCGCGCCGTCGGTGGCGAGGGGCAGGGCAACACTGCCGCCGGCCGGGCGCTGCAGCGCCTGGCCAAGGGCGGTGCCGACACGCTGCCGGCGTTGCTCGCCGGGATGGACGGGGCGAACCCGTTCGCGGCGAACTATCTTCGCGGTGCCGTCGAGGTGATCGCCGGCAACACGTTGGCCAAGGGCGGGGAACTGCCGCTGGTCGAGCTGGGCGAATTCCTGCTGAACAGGAGTCACGACGCCAAGCCGCGCGCGCTGGCTTTCGAGCTGATCCGGCGCGTTGACGCCGAGGCCGCCGAGCAACTCATCCCCGGTTTTCTGGGCGACCCCAGCGTGGATCTTCGCCGCGAGGCCGTCGCCCGGCTGCTTGGCCAGGCGGAGGGCTTGGCCAAGGCCGGCAACAAACCGGCCGCCGTGCTGCTGTACCGGCAGGCGCTCGATGCCGCCCGCGACCTCGACCAAATCAAGTCCATCTCCGGCGCGTTGCGGGAGCTTGGCCGCAAGGTCAACTTGACGCGGCACTTCGGTTTTCTCGTGGACTGGCAAATGGCCGGCCCGTTTCACAACAAGGATCGCGCCGGGTTTGAGTCGGTGTTCGGGCCGGAAAAAAACGCGGAATTGTCGGCGTCGTACGACGGCATGGACGGCAAGGTGAAGTGGCAGGGTTACTCGACCGGTGACGAATACGGGATGGTGGATTTCAACAAGCCTTACGGCGATCTCAAGGAGGTCACCGGCTACGCGCAGACGGAGTTCGTCTCCGGCATCAACCGGCCGGCCGAGCTGCGGCTTGGCTGCAAAAACGCGTGGAAGATCTGGCTCAACGGCGAGTTGGTCTTTGGGCGCGACGAGTACCACCGGGGCATGCGGATCGACCAATACAAACTGCCGGTGCAGTTGAAGAAGGGCGGCAACACAATCCTCGTGAAGGCCTGCCAAAATGAGCAGGTGGAGGATTGGACGGTGCAATGGCAGTTCCAGTTGCGGGTGTGCGACGCGACCGGCACGGCGATTCATTCCGCCACGAAAAAGAACCGCGAAGTCGCCGCTCAGTAACCAGACAGTCATGAAAAAAATTCTACTTACTTTCACTTTTGCCGCCTTGGCCAACGGCTTGGCGGCGGGCGACTGGCCCGGCTTTCGCGGGCCGCTGGGCAACGGCATTTCGGATGAAGTCGGGCTGCCGGTTGCGCTCGACGCGAAGAAGCACATCGCCTGGCGGATCGACCTGCCGGGCCGGGGACTCTCAAGCCCGCTCGTCGTGGGTGACCGGGTGTTTGTCACCGCCAGCGGCGGCACGAGGCAGGACCGGTTGCAGATTCTCTGCCTCAATGCCGCCGACGGCTCGGTGATTTGGCAGCGCCAGTTTTGGGCGATGGGCAGCACGGTGTGCCACAACAAAACCAGCATCGCCGCCCCCACGCCGGTGACCGATGGCCGGCTGCTGTTCGCGATCTTTTCATCGAATGACCTGTTCTGCCTCGACCTCGACGGCAACCTCAAGTGGCTGCGCGGCATGACGCTGGATTACCCGAACGCCCGCAACAGCCTCGGCATGGCGTCGTCGCTCGTGCTCGCCGGTGGGGTGCTGGTCGCGCAGGTCGAGAACGACAGCGAGTCGTTCACGGCCGGACTCGACAAACAAAACGGGGCGAACCTGTGGAGGGTGGATCGTCCGAAGTCAGCCAACTGGACCACGGCCACGGTGCAAAAAACCGGGTCGGGGGCGGAGATGCTGCTGCTGCAATCTGGCAGGGGCATCCACGCCGTGAACCCGAAAAACGGCGAGGTCGCCTGGCACTACGCCGACGGCGCATCGACGATCCCGTCGAGCGCGCTGGCCGGCGGAGTGCTCTACGTGCCATCGCACGGCTTGACGGCGCTCGAGTTGGCGGATGACGGCAGGTCGTTCAAGCAGAAATGGCGCTCGTCGCGGCTGCGCCCGGACACGGCCAGCCCGCTCGTGCATCGCGACCGGGTTTACAGCCTGAACAGCGCCGGCGTGCTGACGTGCGGTGACACCGACAGCGGCAAGCGGCTTTGGCAACTGCGCCTCGACGGGCCGTTCGGCGGCTCGCCCGTGGTGGCGGACAATCACCTGTACGTCTTCAACGAGGAGGGCAAGGTGCAGGTGGTGGATCTGTCAGCGCCGGAGGGACGCATCGCCGGCGAGATGGACCTGGGCGAGATGATCCAGTGTTCGCCGGCCGTCTCGAACGGCGCGCTTTACGTCCGGAGCAACCGGCGCATCTGGAAGATTGCCCGTAAAACTCAGCTTTGACAGTGAGCAGTGAGCAGTGAGCAGTGAGGTAAACTTGAACGTTGAAACTTCCGAGGTGGTGCGAGGTCTTCGGCGCGGTGTCGAGCTTGCGCCCGACGATGCCAATGCCCACTTGCTG
>DQOE01000318.1 GCA_015658765.1 Verrucomicrobiota bacterium
GACGCCGTGCTCGGCTGCATCGTGCTCGCCGAGGCCGCCCACCGGCTGGCCGAGCGGTACGACATTCTCATCGGCCTGCACACCGACCATTGCCAACCGGAGAAAGCGGCCGGCTTCCTCAAGCCGCTCATCGAGGCGACGGCCAAGCGGCGCGCCAACGGCCAGGGCAACCTGTTCCAGAGCCACATGCTCGACGCCTCCATCCTGCCGCTCGAGGAGAACATGGCCATCTCGAAAGAATACCTCGAGCTGTGCGCCGCCAACGAGATCATCCTCGAGGTCGAGGCCGGCGTTGTCGGCGGCGAGGAAGACGGCTCGGCCGGAACCGAGGACATGCCGGCGGAGAAACTTTACACCACGCCCGAGGACATGCTCACCGTTTACGAGAGCCTCAACGGCATCGGCCGCTACATGTTCGCCGCGACGTTTGGCAACGTGCACGGCGCGTACAAGCCCGGCGCCGTCAAGCTGCGGCCCGACATCCTCAAGCAGGGACAGGACGCCGTCACCGGCAAACACGGCGAGGCGGCCAAGTTCGACCTCGTCTTCCACGGCGGCAGCGGCTCCGAGAAACATCAAATCAAGGAGACTCTCGAGTACGGCGTGATCAAAATGAACATCGACACCGACACGCAATACGCCTTCACCCGCCCCATCGCCGATCACATGATGGCCAACTACGAGGGGGTGCTGAAGATCGACGGCGAGGTCGGCAACAAGAAGGTGTACGACCCGCGCTCCTACCTCAAGAAAGCCGAGCAAGCCACGGCCGACCGCCTCGTCGAGGCCTGCAACGACCTCGAGAGCACCAGCAAAACCATCTTCGGCACGGTCTGAAAAACAGCCCGTACTTTCGTTGACACGGATTTCACGGATTCACACGGATTCATTAATTCATGAAAATCCGTGAAATCAGTGTCCTTTGGACATTCCTTGTCCGACATTGGATATCCCCTTTTCCCATCTTGCGCTTGCCCAAGCGCGTCCCGTTTGATTCCTTCTCCCTCGAGGGGGAAGGTGGCCGAAGGCCGGATGAGGGTGACCGGTTTCGATAACTATTGATGGAGCGTTGTTTTTTGCGTTCTCCCTCACCCCTGCCCTCTCCCGCTGGGAGAGGGTGTTTGGCCAAGGCTCCCCGCTGCTTGGCCAAGCGCTTGGCTACTTGCCCATCGAGATGACGTCGCTGTCATCGCCGGACTCCACGGCTGCTTCCGGCTTGGCCGCCCGGCCACGGGAGGCGGCCGGCTTGGTCTCACGCGCCCGGGCGGCGTCTTCGTTCCGCTCGGTTTCCAGGAATTTCACCGAGACCATCTTGCTAATGCCGTGCTCCTGCATCGTCACCCCGTACAACGTGTCGGCCATGCTGATGGTGCGCTTGTTGTGGGTGATGATGAGAAATTGCGACTGGTCGATGAACCGCTTGAGCACGCGGATGAATCGATTGATGTTCGACTCGTCGAGCGGCGCGTCCAGTTCGTCCAGCACACAAAACGGGCTCGGGCTGACCTGATAAATTGAGAACAGCAGCGACACAGCGGTCATCGTCTGCTCGCCGCCGGAGAGTAGCGTGATACTCTGGAGTTTCTTTCCCGGGGGCCGCGCCACGATCTCGATGCCGCTGTTGAGCACGTCCTCCTCGTCCACCAAAACCAAGTCCGCCTTGCCGCCCTCGAACACCTCGGTGAACAGCTCGCGGAAGTTGGCGCGAATCTTCTCGAAAGTCGCCCGGAACATTTCCGTCGTCTCGGCGTTGATTTGGTCGATGACTTCCAGCAACTGCTCCTTCGCCTTGACAAGATCGTCGTGTTGGCTCGTCAAAAAGGTGTAACGCTCCTCGGTCTCCTTGTACTCCTCGATGGCGACCAGATTCACCGGCCCCATGCGGTCGAGCCGATCCTGCAACTCGGCGACCTTCTCGCCCACCCGCTCCCAGTCGGTCTCCCCGTCTGCAGCAACCTCCACCTTGAGGCCGCCGGAGTCGTCCTCGGTCACCTTGAGGCACTCGGCCTCCACTTCCTGCAAAACAATCTGGTACTTCTCTTGAATCCGCTCGCAGAGGTTCTCGGCCATCATGTTGTTTTGGGCCAGTTCCACCTCGAGTTTCGAGCGGCGTTCCTGCGAACTGCTCAACTCCTCGCGAATGGAGCGCAGCGCCTCCTCGCGTTCCTCGACTTTTTGATCCGCCCCGGTTTTTTGCGAAAGCAGCCCGGCGATTTTGCCGCTGGACTGCTCGCGCTCGCTGCGAACGGCCGCGATACGCTGCGTCGAGTCGGCGATGTCTTTCTCGGTCTGTTTTTTTTTGTTCCCGCCCGTCTCGATGTCGCTTCGGCGCTGGGCGACGAGTTGCTTGAGTTCCTCTATGCGAACATTGAGTGGCTCGAGTTGCCGCCGGAACGACGCCAGCAACTGTTCCTCCGACGCCAGCCCGACCTTGGCCTCGGTCAGCTCTCCGTTGGCGACGTCGCGCCTTCCGCGCAGCCCCTCGACAACTCCGGTCACCTCGCCCAAAAGCGTGTTGTTGGTCACCTCCCTTTCCTCGAGTGAAACCAACTCGGCGGCCAACTGGTCGCGCTTGCCGCTGCCCTCGGATTCCTGGCCGGCGAGACTCTCCAGCTCGAACGTGACGCCCTCGATTTTCTGCGCGAGCACGCGCTGCGAATTTTCCAGCGCCTTCAGCTCGCCCTCGCTCGACGCGATGGAAACCTCCTGCTGCCGCAGCTCGATCTGCTCCTGTTGCAAACCGGCTTGGAGCGAGGTTTGCTCGGCCTGCATGTCGCCCTTCTCGCGGCTCTGCTTGTTGACGTTGCCGCCCACCCCCTCGAGTTCCTTTTCCAGTTCGGCAATCTCATTCTTCCGCGCGAGCAGCGAGGCGGACGCATTGCCGTTGCCGCGGCCTCCGCTGAACACGCCGTGCCGCGAGAGCAACTCGCCGGCGCTTGTCACAAAATCCAGGTCGCAATGCTGCTCGCGACCGCGCATCGCGGCGTCGAGATCCGGCACGATGACCACGCGGCCAAGCAGCCGGTCGAGCAACGGCTGAACCGCGTCGTCGCATCCCAATTGGCCAAGCGCTGCCACGCCGCCAAACTCGCCCAGCTTGGCCGCATCGATCGACGGCAGCGCGCCGCCGGAAACCAGGTCGAGCGCAACAATGTCCGCGCGCCCTTTTTTGCCTTCGCTCAGCGACGCCAAAATCGACTTGGCATCGCTGGCCTGCCGGGTGATGACCAACTGCAGATGCCGGCCAAGCGCGGCCTCCACGGCGGCGACGTGTTCTCCCGGCACGCGGATTTGATCGGCCAACAAACCAAGCGCGGCCTCGGACTCCCTGATGGCTGCCTGCGCCCCGGCGCTGACGCCCTCGTTGGAAGCCTGCAACTGCTTGAGCACATTCAGTCGCGACCGTTTTTCGGCCTGAACCCTCAGTAAATCGTCCAATTCGGCGGTCAGCTTGGCCAAGCGCTCCTGCAAATCGGCCAGACGCTGCTGGCGTTCCTCGACGGTGCCGCGATGGCTTTGGGCGGTGGATTTCCGATCCTCGACATCGCTGGAAAATTGGCCAAGCCGCTCCCGGAGTTTCGCCTCTTCCTCCTCGAGCTGGGTTTTCTCCGACGAAAGTTTCTCGAGCCGAACGGTGTTTCCCCGCTTCTGCAAATCGATCGAGTTGATCTCGTTGCGGACACGGGTCAGTTCCTGCGCGACGCTGTACGACTCGGACTGCGCCTGGCGAAGCGTCTCCTCCCGTTGGCCAAGCTCCTGCTCGATGGCATTGCACGCGGCCTGTTTTTCATCGACGGCGCGGCGCATGTCACCGACGGCGTTGTCCGCGTTGCCGAGCTTGGCCTGCATCCCGGCCAACTCCTGCTCGGCGTCGCTGCGCCGCTGCTCGGCCTGCACGATGTCGTCGTGCGCCTTGGCAACATGTTCGTCCAGCTCCTGGATGCGTTCGTGGCTGAACTGGATTCGGCTCTCGAGCCGCTCGAGTTCGGCCTGCAGGTTGGCACCTTTTTCCTGCGCCTCGTTCACCTGTTTCTCGATCGCGCCGCGTTGTTGCCGCGCCTGGTTGATCAGCGCCTCCTCGCTCTCGATTGTCCCGGTGAAATCATCCGACCGTCCCTTGAACTCGCTGATGGCCTGCTCGCATTGACGGATGGTTTCCTGAATCTCCCCGAGCTGATGCCGGGCGAATTGGCTTTCCAGGTTCTGGAGTTCCCCCATGAACTCCTTGTAGCGCCTGGCCTTGCCGGCCTGGCGCTGGAGTGAGCCGATCTGCCGCTTGACTTCGCGGATGGTGTCAGACACGCGCAGCAAATTTTGCTCGGTGTAGTCGAGCTTTCGCAGCGCCTCTTTTTTCTGCGTCTTGAAGCGCGTGATGCCGGCGGCCTCCTCGAACACCAACCGTCGGTCTTCCGGCTTACTGGAGATGAGCTGGGTGATGTTGCCCTGGGCCATGATGCCGTAGCTGGCACGCCCCATGCCGGTGCCCATGAACAACTGCTGGATGTCCTTGAGCCGACACGAAACTTTGTTGATGAAATAATCACTGCCACCATCTCGGAAAAGCCGGCGCGTCACCGTGACTTCGTTGTACGGCAAGTCGACTCCGGCCGCCTTGAGTTGGTCGGTGTCGATGCCGCCCATGGTCATCGACACCTCCGCCATACCAAGCGCCTTGCGTTGGTCAGTGCCGTTGAAAATCACATCCACCATCCCCGAGCCCCGGAGCGCCTTGGCCGATTGCTCGCCCAAAACCCACCGAATCGCATCGGAAACATTCGACTTGCCGCAGCCGTTCGGGCCAACGATCGCCGTGACACCCGGCTGAAAATCGAGCGATGTCTTGTCCGCAAACGACTTAAAGCCCAAGGCCGTGAGATTCTTCAAATACACGTCGCGGCGAATCAGAGCCAATTTAGCCAATCGAGTAAAGTCTAAAACACAAGATAAGGCTGCGTCTTATTCGCTTAACCACAATGGGTTGTGCTTTCTGTGGGCCATTCTGGCCCAAGTTATTCACCGTTTCGCTAACCCACAGGCCCCGAACTGGTTGACCCCCGGTCCCGTGGCCAGCACAATCCGCCCGCGCTTGGCCAAGCGCGGTTATTTTATGAGCATCGATTCGCTTTACTCTGACCTGACTTTGAAGAACGGGGCCAAAATGGCTCTGTTGGTGATGGACGGCCTCGGCGATATCGCCACTGCCGCCACGGATTACAAGACCCCGCTCGAGGCGGCGGTCACGCCCAATCTCGACGCCTTGGCCAAGGACTCGGCGCAGGGCCGGCTGATCCCCGCCGCGCACGGCATCACGCCCGGCAGCGGTCCCGGCCACCTCGGGCTGTTCGGCTACGACCCGCTGGAAGTCGAGGTCGGCCGAGGCGTCATTGAGGCGCTTGGCCTTGGCTTGGAACTGCAGCCGGGCGACGTCGCCGCCCGGGCGAACTTCTGCACGCTCGACGCCGACGGCCTGGTCACCGACCGCCGCGCCGGCCGCATCGAGACCGAGCTTTGCGAGGAGCGTTGCGCCAAACTCTCGGCGAATATCAAACAGATCGGCGACGCCGAGGTCATCATCACGCCGGGCAAGGGTCACCGCTTTGTCATCATCTTTCGCGGGGCCGATCTGGCCGGGCCGCTGAGCGACACCGACCCGCACCGCGAGGGCCTGCCGATCGCCGAGTCGCAGCCGGACGACCCGAACTGCGCCAAGGCGCAAAAAGCCGCCAAGCTGATCGGCGGATTTTACGAGGCCGCCCTGCCGCTGCTCGCCGGCTTGGAGCCGGCCAACGGCTTCCTCATGCGCGGCATCGCGCATCAGCCGGACATCCCGATGTTCGCCGAGCGCTACGCGATGCGCCCGGCGTGCCTCGCCGTTTACCCGATGTACAAGGGCCTCGCCCAGCTTGTCGGCATGACCAAGCACGAGGGCCCGCAAACGATCGAGGAGCAGTTCCAGAAATACAAAGAGCTGTACGACGACTACGAATATTTTTTTATCCACTACAAGTACACCGACATGCACGGCGAGGACGGAAACTTCGAGGCCAAGACCAGGGCGATCGAGGACTTCGACAAGGCGCTGCCGATCTTGCTCGAGAAAAAACCGGACGTCATCGCCATCACCGGCGACCACTCGACGCCGTGCGCGCTCAAGGGCCACTCGTGGCATCCGCAGCCGGTGTTGCTGCACTCGGCCGCCAGCGGCTCCGACAAGCTCGAGCGCTTCACCGAGACGCACGCCAACCGCGGCTCGCTCGGCATCATCGAGGCCAAGCACCTCATCCGCCTCATGCAGGCCAACGCGTTGATGTTCGACAAGTTCGGCGCATGAAGGCTGTCATCCTCGCCGCCGGGAAAGGCACCCGAATGGGCGCGCTCACCGACGAGTT
Organism: Verrucomicrobiota bacterium; assembly: GCA_015658765.1. Classification (GTDB taxonomy): domain Bacteria; phylum Verrucomicrobiota; class Verrucomicrobiia; order Limisphaerales; family UBA1096; genus UBA1096. The sequence goes on from DQOE01000318.1 coordinate 6,390, forward strand.
GCCCAAGCCGATGTTGCCGGTCGAGGGCAAGACGATCCTCGAGCACATCATCAGCGGCATTGCCGCGCAGGGTGTGCGCGAGTTCTGCCTCATCACCGGCTGGAAAGCCGAGGTCATCGAGCAACATTTCGGTGACGGCTCGCCGCTTGGCCTCTCGATCAGCTACGCGCGGCAGGAGGTGCAGGACGGCACCGGCAAGGCGCCGGAATTGGCCAAGCGCTTCGTCGGCGACGACCCGTTCCTGTTGACCTACGGCGACATCCTCGTGCGCCCGGAAACGTACGCGACCATGGTCGAGCGCTTTGGCCAAGGGGAGTTTTCCGGCCTCATCACCGTGACGCCGGGCGAGGACGTGACCAAGGGCGCGATCAACTTTTTCGACGACCAGTTTTGCCTCCGGAAAATCGTCGAGAAACCGAGCGCGGAGCAACTCGACCAACTCCGCGCCGACGGCTGGCTGAAGGAAGGCGACCCGATGTGGTACAATGCCGGCATTTACATCTTCCGCCCCGTCGTGTTCGAGCACACGGCCAAGCTGCAAAAATCCCCGCGCGACGAGTACGAGTTGACCGACGCCATCGCGACGATGATCGACGCGGGCGAACCGATTGCCGGCGCAAAAACCGAAGGCCGCTGGATCGACATCCGCGACCCCGAAGTGCTCAAGTCGCTGGGCTGATCAATCCCCGCTTCGGAATCGCAAACTTCTCTCTCTATTTTCGATTCTTTGCGTGAGGTTGCGAGCATCGGCGGCTGGGAAAGACTAATGCTCGTCCTGCCCCGTTGGGGCTGACGGCGCTTTCACGCCGGAACCAAAGCGGCGCGCAGCGCCGCACTTCATGACGTTGGCGGGTATCATTTTTCGCCCAACTCAAAGCAGGCGAGTTCGTTGGGGCCCCGGAGGTAGAGGCGGTTGCCGACGATGGCGGGGTGGGACATCGAGTCGGTGCTGGCGTCGCCGAAGGGGCGCAACCGGGCGAGCGGCTTGAACTTGTTTGCCGCGGCGTCGAGTAGCAGCAGGTCGCCGCTGTTCGTCCAGGCCAACACGCGCCCGTTGCCGCCGATCACGTTTGAGTGGTCGAAAAACATGTCGTCCTCCGCCACCCAAATCGTTTTCAATCCATTCTTCAAGTCGAGGCAATACATCTCGCCGTAGGCCGTGGCGAACACGCGGCCGGCGACGATGACCGGCGAGCAGGTGTCCGGCGCGAGGCTGCCGTTAGTCAGCACCGGCTTGGGATTGATTTTTCCATCGGGCAAAAAACCGTGCAGCCGCGTCGCGTTGTTCTCGGTGGCGAGCAGCAGTTGGCCGGCGTGGATGAGCGGCGTGGTGACATTGAAGTCCGCCCCCTCGCGCGGCACGTGCTCCCACAACCGCTCTCCGGTGGCCGGATCCCAGCCGCCGACGCTCGCAGAGTCGTAGCCGATGACCTGCCGCCGGCCTCCGAGCTTACCGATGACGAACGCCGAGTAGGCGGCGGCGTGACCGGGCGTTTTCCAAATCAGCCTTCCGGTTTTCCGGTCGAGCGCGGCTACCGAGGCGTCGCGGCCACCGGGGTTGATGATCAGTTTGTCGTTCACGATCAGCGGCGGCGAACTCGAGCCCCACGTCAGCAGCTTGGCTCCGTGGTCGCGATAATAATTTGTCCGCCAAACAACCGCGCCGGTGTCGAGCCGGACGCAATGCAGGTCGCCCAGCGCGCCGTGCAGATACACCAGGCCGTCGTGAACGACCGGCGTCGCGCGGGGCGAGTTGCTGTAATCCATGTCGCCGGCGGCGGCGTAGTCCAGTTGCCAAATCTCGCTGCCGTCGGCGGCGTCGAGACAGCGGAAAATGTCGCGGGTGGCGTCCTTGTTTTTGTCGGGGATGATGACGCGCGCCGCCGTGGCCGCCGGGCCGCCGACGGCCGGGCCGGTGAGCTTGGCTGACCAGATTTTGCGCAGCTTCCCGGGCAGTTTTTTCGGTAAACTGGGCGCCTGGCCAAGGCGGCCCGGGCCTCGCCAGTCCGCCCACGCCGCCGCTTGGTCAAGCGGCTTGACGAACCCACGGGCCGACTCGAGCGCGGCGAGCAATTCCTTCCGCTTGGCCAACGCGGTGACCTCCGCCGCCACGCGCTTGGCCAAGGCGTCATCGGTCGTGCCGGTGCGGAACAGCCGCACGCCCGGCACGGGCGGCGTCTTGGCCAGCACGCGCACCGCGCCGGGCTCCACCTTGCCGCAGCCAACGAGCAGCGGTGGCAAATAGTCCGGCACCACGGCGGCGGCCACCTCGCCGTCGCTCAACGCCAGCACGCCGGAGTCGATCGCCCC
>DQOE01000039.1 GCA_015658765.1 Verrucomicrobiota bacterium
CTGCAGACGGTGTTCGAGCGGATCGACTCGATGCGCCCGGCCAAGTTCGAGCCGGAGACACCGATCCCCGCCGACAACTTCCGCCCGTTCGCCCTAGCCGGCCTGTCGCTGCTTGGCCTGCAGTTGCTCTCGCTGTTCGGCATAAGATTCACGCCATGGTGACGAACCGATGAACATTCCTGACATCACCACGGACGCGGCCACATTGGCCCTTTGGGTGGCGCTTGGCGCAGGCGTGTTCGCCGTGCTGGCGGAGGGGTGGCACAGTCGGCGCACTCGGCGGGTGGCGCGGTTGGCGTTCGGGCCGCTTGGCCAGGCGCGGCTGTGGACACGCCTCGCGCCAACGGTGCGCGTACTCGCGCTGACAGCGATGGCTTGGGGCTTGGTCACGCTGTTTTTCATCCGGCCGCGCGTGGCGAGTTACGACAAAATCCCCGACGGCGGCTACCGGCACCTGGTCATCGCGTGGGACGTGTCGCCGAGCATGCAGCTCGACGACGGCGGTTTCGATTCCGGCAAACAAAAAAAACGCACGCGCGCCCAGCGCGGGGCCAAGGTGTTGCTGTCGCTTTTCGAGCGGATTGCGCTCGACCAGGTGCGAATCAGCATCGTCGCGTTTTTCACCGGGGCCAAGCCGGTCGTGGTGGACACGTACGACTTGAATGTCGTCAAGAACATCCTCGACGACCTGCCGCTCGACATGGCGTTTGATCCCGGCAAGACGAGCCTCATCGACGGCCTCGAGGAGTCGGTGCGCCTGGCCAAAGGCTGGGAGCCGGGCAGCACCACGCTGTTGATCGTCAGCGACGGCGACACGGTGCCGGACACCGGCCTGCCCAGACTGCCGCCATCCATCAACAAGGTACTCGTCGCCGGCGTCGGCGATCCGCGGCGCGGCGTGTTCATCGATGGCCACATGTCGCGCCAGAACGCCCGCGTGCTTCGGCAGTTGGCCAAGCGCCTGGGCGGCGAGTATGTGGATGTCAACGACGTGCAGATTCCCACCGCGCAACTGGCTGAATTGGCCGGTGTGCGCAATCTCGTCGACCCCGGCGAAAAGGGCCGCCGCGAGCTGGCGCTGGGTTGCGTGGCCACCGGTGCCGGGCTGCTGGCGTTGCTGCCCGTGGGCCTTGCGTTCTTCGGAAGCCCGTGGCAGAGTGGCCGAAGTCGTCGAGCAAAAGAGGCTTAATAACAGCTTAAACATTAAGGAATATCATGAAAAAGAACCTTCTCATCTTCCTGTGGGCGCTCGCCCCCGTGGCGTTGCTGGCCTTCCACTTCGGCCCCGGCCAAGCCGGTCTTGCGCGCGAGGAAGCCAAGACAAGCATTCAGGCCGCGCTGGACTTCGAAGTCGGCGAGCAATGGCAACAGGCCATCGATTCCTACAACGATGCCCTCGCCGCCCTGCCGGATTCCGAGACCGCCAAACGGCATCAGTTGCAACTCGCCCGCGCCAACGCCCGCACCCACGTCGGCGAACTGCCGGAAGCCATGCTTGCGATGGAGCATCTCCTCGACGAGACGGCCAAGGGCAGCGACAAGGCGCTGGAAAACAAGGTTCGCTCCTCACTTGCCAACGCGCAGTACCACATCGGCTGGCTGATGCGCCTCGAGTTGGCCGAGAAGAAGGAATGGATGGAGCCACTCGAGAAGGCGCGCCAAAACTTCCGGCTGCTCGCCGAGCAAACCGCCAAGACTGATGCCAAGGCATCGGAGGATCACCAGAAGGATCACCAGAAAAATCTCGAGGCCGTCGTGCGCCTGGCGCGCATGGACTTGTCCGAGGTGCAGGCATTGCCCCTGCCGAAAAAATGTCAAGGCAACAAAAACGTCTGCTCGAAGTGCCGAGGTCAAAAGAAGAGCAACAAGCCCAAGGCCATGAAAAAGAAGGAGGACGCCCGCGGTGCCAGCGTCGGCAAACGCCCCGACGGCAAAGGCTCCTGATCACTTTCCGCACATAAAGTTTTTTTAAACAAAGCAGCCGACGCAAGTCGGCTCTTTTTTACTCCAACAGAACTCCCAAGATGTCACTCCGTTTCACCGTCCAACTGCTTGGTTGTGTTGTGCTGCCGATCGTTGCGCTTGGCCAAGCGCCCGCCAAGCCAGCCCCGAGAACGATCATCACTCCCGCCATCAGGGTGAAGCCCGGTGTGCCCCCAAAGCCGATTCGCCGTCTGCCGTCCAAAAGCGCCATCACGGCACCGGCGGGGACGGCCCGCCCAACAAACGCCCCCGACCTTCAAGCCGTTCGGCCAGTGCCCCGCAAGGCACCCACCCCACCCAAGCCGAAGACACCGCAGGAAAAGCTGCACGCCGCGTTGACGGCAGTGAAGTTTGACCGCACGCCAGACGGCATCCTCGACGCACTCGATGGGTTGACGAAAAAAGCCGAGCCGCAAAAGGACAAGGCCAAGGCAGCGGCGGAACGGTTCCGGCTGCTGGCCAACGCCGGACGCTGGGAAGCGTTGGGCAAACACATCCAGTCGCTGCCGTTCGACGGCTCCGCCGAAAAGGCGTATCGCCACCTGATCACCGCGCTGCTCCGGCCGCTCACCACTCAATCCGCGACTCCGCCACCGAGCGGCACGCCTGTTCCGCCGCGTCCCACCACCAAGCCGCGTCCAATGCTCACACAGGAGGATTTTGTCGAGATTTTGAAACTGACCCCGGTCGAGCCCAGCGAGAACGATATCGCCTCCCTAGGCAATCTGCTGCGCGGCGTGGGTCAGCCGAACCTGTCTCGCCTGGCCAAGCAGCTCGAGACCGGCATCGGCCAGTTCGGTGGCGACCAACCGGACGGACGCAAGCGCGTCGCACAACTGCTCCAACCGCTGGCCGACAAATCCCAAGCCGAAATCGCGCTGAAATTCGTCCCAGAGAGCGACGAGGACTGGGCGCTCGAGATGCGCGCCGACTTGTTGCACAAGCTGTGGAGCGGCCAACCGAGTCCGCCGAACTTGTCCGCCGCGTGGAGGGCCAATGAAAAACTGATCGCAACCATCGAGGACGATGCCAAGCGGCTCGACGGAATCAAACGAGGCTTCACGCTTGTCGCGAAACTGCCCAAGACCAGAGCCAACGAGTGGATGAGCAAGCAGTTTCGCGAAGGTGGCCCGGGACTGAAATTGATCCAGCTCGTGCAGGCGGAAGTGCACCGCAACCTCCGCAGCACCAACTTTGCCGCGCGCGGCGAAAACCTGCGCAGCCTCAAGCAAATCATCGGCGCGTTGCTGGACGAAGCCGGCAGCGACCTGGCCAAGTGGCAGCTCCCGCTGACCATCGCCGCCGAGGCATGGCTCGTTGAGGCCGAGAACACCGCGAAATATTACCGGGCCACTGTCACCCGCAGTAACATGACGGTCTATAATCCAGTTTACGAGCAGCAACGGATAATGGCCCAGCAAAGCTCCAGCCGCTACAAGCCGATCACCCCGGCACTCGTCATCGAGCACGCCCCGGGAGCCGACTGGCTTGCCGCCCTACCGGAAAGCCGCCGCACCCGTGTCATGGCCGCCCGCGCCGAGACGCTTTTGAAAAACCGGAAAATTGTCGAGGCGCTCGATGAGATTGAGCGCTTGGCCAAGCTCGACCCGATATCGGCCAAGCGCATCGCCAACATCCTGCTCGGTGGCTGGGCACAGTCCCGTAACCCCAACGGTGGCGCTAAGCCTCGCATGCCCACTGTCGGTATGTCGGTTTACATCCCGCCGCGGCCAAGCGGCACGCCGCTCACGCGGGCCAAGCAGAAGCGCAACCTTCGCGAGTTGGGCCAAATCCTTGAGCGCCTGGCCAAGCTGCCGATCGGCTCGCCTGAACCGAGGACCATCGTTGCCGCATTCGAGGGCGCGCACAGTTTCGCCGAGGTGTACAAGCTAGACGACATCCGGTCGGTGTTCGGCGAGCCGGAAAAAATGCCGGTCGAGTCGCTCGCGACGCTGGTGAACTCCATGCGTCAGCGCCTGGCCACCTCGTGGCGCGCGCCGCAGGTTCAGCAGCAAGCCGGCACCAAACGCGGCGAGCCGCAGATCAAGGCCGAGGTGCTGGCCGGTTACGACACACTGCTGGCGCTGCTCGATGACGGGCTCAAGGCCAAGCCGGATGTCTGGCAACTCAAGCTGCAACAGGCCGCCGCGAACTTCGACCTCGCCGAGTACCAGTACGGCAACAAGGCCGACCTCGATTTGTACGTGAAGCACCGCGAGGCGGCGTTCGAGGGCTTCAGCGAGGCCGCCGCGCTCTACACGCTGCAAACTTCCGTGACCGCCGACAAGCCGAGCGCGCTCGTCTTCCAGCTTTGGTTCAACGCCAACCTCGGCGCGAGCGACCTCTCGTATGTCACACGCCAGCAGACGCCGGAGATCGGCAACCTCCAAAAAATCCGCGACGCGATTCTCGTGATGCCGGACTCGGAGGGCCACCTGAAGGCGTTCGGCGACTCGGTGGCCAACACGTCGCGCCGGCTGACGCCGGAACTGAAGCCGCGCTATCTCCGCGCCTCGCTCGCTGTGCTCGAGGATCATCCCGCCGGCGAAATGGCGCGGAAGCTGGTGCAGCATTACCACGATTTGCTCCTCGAGGTGGAACTGGTCGCCCACATCGACGGCAGTGACAAGATCGGCCACACCAAGCCGTTTGGCCTGTTCATCGGCCTGCGGCACACGAGCGACATCGAGCGCGAGGCCGGCGGCTTTGCGCGTTACCTCGTCGGCGGCAGCAGCACGGGCACCCCGTATTTTTATCCGCGCTACCCCGGCCAGCGGCAGGCGCCGCGCGATGATCTCGAGGAGCACTTGGGCAAAAAACTCGGAGAGAATTTCGAGGTGCAGTCGATCACGTTTCACGACACCAAAACCCAGTCACGCACCATCGTCGAGTCGGGCTGGCGAGAGACGCCGTTGGCCTACGTGCTGCTCAAGGCGAAGGACGCCTCGGTCGACCGCATTCCCGAGTTGCAAATGGATCTTGATTTTTACGACTCACTCGGCCCGGTGCTGTTGCCGGTGACCACCGCGACGCAGATCGTCGATGCACGCCTAGAGTCAGCCCCCGACCGTCCCGTCGCCGAGCTCGAATTGACACAGACACTGGATGCCCGCCTGGACAACGAGAATGAGGAAATCACGCTTGAGTTGCACGCCACCGGCAAGGGCCTCATACCGCCACTCGAAAAGCTTGTTAAACTCGACATCGCAGGCTTCAAGATTACCAAGAAGGATGACCTGGGACTCTCGATCGCGCGTGTTGAGTCGGGTGCCACAAGCGTCAACGCCGTGAGTGAGCACACCTGGGTGCTCACGCTTAAGCCAAACGGCGACGGTGGCAAGTCGCTTATGTTCAAGTTCCCGGAGACAATCGACTCGGACATCAAGTCAGTTTTTAAACGATACAACGACGCCGACCTCGTGGAGGTGGACAGCGAATTGGCGCTGGCCGGGCTTGTCTTGAACCCGGCGCCGACTTGGCCTTGGTTCGCCGCCGGCGCGGCTGTGCTGCTGCTGCTTGGTATCGGCGCATGGCGCATGGCCAATCGCGCCGATGGTCAGATTGTGGCACCGGTTTATCAAGTGCCGGATGTTTGCACGCCGTTCGCCGTCATCGATCTGCTGCATCGCATCGATACCGCTTCACCAAAGTCTCTGGGAGCCTCGCATCGTGACCAGTTGCGGGGCACCATTCGTGAACTTGAGCAAATCCACTTTGCGCCTGACGCCACGCAGGCCAACGGCCACGGCGACTTGCAGGCCATCGCCCGAGACTGGGTCGGCAAGGTGAGTTGACCGCCGCCTATGGCTGCCAAGCGCATTCTGCTCATCGCCAACCCGGCGTCCGGGCAACACCGGGGAGAGCGGCGCCTGGCCCAAGCAAGTGAGCGCCTGGCCTCGCTTGGCCATGCTGTGACCGCTACGCTTACCGAGTCCGCCGGACACGCCACGCGCTTGGCCAAATCGAACGCCCCCGATTTTGAAATCATCGCCGCGCTGGGAGGCGACGGCACGGTCAACGAGGTGGCCAACGGGCTGATGGCCGTCGAGCCGGGCGAGCGCCCAGCCCTCGCCACGCTGCCGGTCGGCACCGGCAACGACGTCGCCCTGACCTACGGCCTGGCCCATTTTGAATCGGCCATTGACGCCCTGGCCAAGGGCAGCACCCGGACGCTCGATGTCATCCGCGTGCAGTTAATGCGGGACGGGAAATCGGTCACGCGACATGCGCTGCTCTTTGTCGCAGCCGGTTTCGCAGCCGAGGTGATCCGCAAAACAGGGCCGCGTGTGAAGCGAATCTTTGGCCGGCGCTTCAGTTACTCGGTTGGTCTGTTCCGCGCACTGGCGAGCTTTCGCGCGCCGGAGTTTTCGGTGAAGTGGGACGGCGGCGAAACGTCGGGCCGAATGTTTCAGGTTTGCGCGGGCAACACCGAGTTTGCCGCAGGAGGCGTGATGCGCATCTCCCCCGGCGCACGGCCGGACGACGGCCTGCTGAACATCAGCCTCGTGGACGCGCTTGGCCGACTGCAGATTGTGCGGCGATTCCCCAGCATCCTCAGCGGCCGCTACGTCGAGGACGAGCGCGTCGACTATTTCACGGGAAAACGCCTCGAGATCGATGCCGTGCCACCGGCTGAATTCCAGGCCGACGGCGATATCATCGGCACCACCCCGGCAACGATCGAGCTGTTGCCGGGCACGTTGAAGCTGGTTGTGCATGACCAGTTTCAAGTTTGAAGTTTAAATTTTTCCGCCAAAGCGTCGGCGGCGCTACACCCTGCCGTCGCACTCCAAAAAGCTTACGGATTGGGCGTGCCGCTGGTGATGA
>DQOE01000148.1 GCA_015658765.1 Verrucomicrobiota bacterium
ATGGCGGGAGTGACGAGACTTGAACTCGCAACCTCCTGCGTGACAGGCAGGCGCTCTAACCGATTGAGCTACACCCCCGACAAGGGGCAGAGGAACTTACCAGAAGTTTGTTGCCGGTCAAGCGAGTTGGAAAAAAATGATCCGGGCAACAGACGCCAAGGAGGTGGGTGTGGGGAACACCGCAGAAGAAACGTGCCGCTGCCCGAATCAGTTGGAGATGGTTTGCCTCCGGCCCGGTTATGTCAACCCTCAAATATCGCCTCATTTCAAATCGAGTGCCCAAGCCCCGTTTCAGGCCAAAATCCACGGAAAAACCACGGAATAAAATGGCGGAGAGGGAGGGATTCGAACCCCCGTTACCTTTTCAAGTAATCACGCTTTCCAGGCGTGCGCCTTCAACCGCTCAGCCACCTCTCCAGCAAGCGGGCGCGCATTGTGTGAAAAGCTTGGCCAAGCGGCAAGTTAATTGAAGGGCAACCATTATTTTCGTTGCGCTAGCAAACTGACCGCTTGCCAGCGGCGGGCGCTTGTGAATAGTTTCGCGCGCTCTATGGGGCACTTGAAGTTGCACATACCGGGGCCGATCGAGGTCAGCGACAAGACGTTTGAGGCGTTTCGCACGCCGATGATCGGGCATCGCAGCCAGGACTTTAAAGACCTGTACACTGCCGTGATGCCAAACCTGCAGGCGCTGCTCTACACGGAGCGCTTGGTTTATCTCGGCACGTCGTCGGCTTGGGGCATCATGGAGGGCGCGATCCGCAACTTGGTGTCCAAGCGCGTGCTCACCTGCATGAAGGGTGCCTTCTCCGACAAGTGGCTCGACGTGGCCAAACGCTGCGGCAAGGAGGCCGAGGCACTGCAGGTGGAGTGGGGCTCGCCCATCCTGCCGGAACAAATCGACGAGCGCCTGGCCACCGGCGAGTTCGACGCCATCACACTCGTCCACAACGAAACATCCACCGGCGTGATGAGCCCGCTCGCCGAGATTGCCCAACTCAAGGCCAAGTATCCGGACGTGATGTTTATCGTCGACAGCGTTAGCTCTCTCTCCGGCGTGAAGATTGAGTTCGACCGGCTCGGCATCGACCTGTTGTTGGCCGGCACGCAAAAGGCGTTCGCGCTGCCGCCGGGGCTGAGCGTGTTCACCGTATCGCAGGCAGCGCTCGACCGCGCCGCGACGATCAACGACCGCGGCTACTATTTTGACCTGCACGAGTTCCAGAAAAACGCGGAGAAGCGCATGACGCCGAGCACACCGAGCATCGGCCATATTTACGCGCTCCAGTCGAAGCTTGAGGATATGATGGCCGAGGGGCTCGACGCCCGTTTCGAGCGGCACGCCAATCTGGCGCAAATGACCCGCGACTGGGCCGCCGGGAACGGCTTCACGCTGTTCCCCGAGGCCGGTTACGAGTCGCAGACGCTGACGTGTGTGAACAACGGAGCCAAGCCGGATGGGCGCGAAATCGACGTGGCCAAGCTGCAGGGGCTGATGAAGGAGCGCGGTATTTTGATCGACGGGGGCTACGGCAAAATCAAGGGCAAAACCTTCCGCCTCTCGAGCATGGGCGACGAAACCGAGGAGACGATGCAGTCGCTTTACGGCCTGCTCGACGAGTCGCTTGGCCAGCTTTAGGCGATCAGCCCGTCGGCCAGGCGGAGCGTGGCGTGTGCCCGGGCGGCGACTCTGTCGTCGTGAGTCGCGATGATCATCGTCAGCTTGGCTTCCCGCTGCAACTCGCACAACAGGTCAAGCACCTCGCCGCCGGTTTTGGAATCGAGGTTGCCGGTCGGCTCGTCGGCAAACAGAATTCGCGGCCGGTTGATCAGCGCCCGGGCCAGGGCCACGCGTTGTTGCTCGCCGCCGGACAGCTCGGTCGGCAGATGATGCATGCGCTTGGCCAAGCCGACGCGCTCCAGCAGTTCCCTGCCCCGCCGCTCCGCGACGCCGATGCCCGTGTGCGCCATTCGCGCCGGGATGATGACGTTCTCCAGCGCGTCGAACTCCGGCAAAAGGTGATACGCTTGAAACACAAATCCGACCTCACGGTTTCGCCACTTGGCCAAGCGCGCCGCTCCCATGCCGAACAACGACTGGTCGCCGGCGAACACCTCTCCGGCGCTTGGCTCGTCGAGCCCGCCGAGCAGATGCAGCAGCGTGCTTTTGCCCGCGCCGGATGCGCCCTGCAACGAGAGGAAGTCGCCGTTCGCTATCTCGAGGCTCACGCCGTGCAGCACTTCCACCTTGCGCCGTCCAAGGTCGTACGACTTGTGCAACTCGCGTGCTGAAAGGATCGCGTCACTCATGGCGAAAAGCCTCCACGGGCTTGAGCCGGCTGGCGTTCCACGCCGGGATCACCCCTGCCAGCAGGCAAATAACCAGCGACCCGACGCCGATCTTTGTCAAGTCACCGCCCATCTCCGACAACTTTTGGGCCGGTAGTTTATCGAATAAATAAATCTCGGCGGGAAACAACTCGAACCCGGTCGCAACCCTCAATAATTCCAGAAACTCGTTGCGATACTCCAGCACGAGCTGGGCAAGCCCGAAACCAAACGTCAGTCCCAACAACGCCACCACGAGGCTTTGCGCGAAAAACACCTGCATGATCTGCCAACCGGTCGCGCCGAGCGCCTTGAGCGTCCCGATCTCCGGCGTGCGCTGCACCACGAAAGTGATCTGCGAACTGGTGATGCCAAACGCCGCCACGATCATCACGAAAAACAGCAGGAAAAACATCACGTTGCGCTCCACCTTCAACGCGTCGAGGATCTGGGTGTTCTCGTCCTCCCACGTCGTGACCACGTAACCTTGC
>DQOE01000089.1 GCA_015658765.1 Verrucomicrobiota bacterium
GAGTTCGACTTCGGCAACGACGACGAGGACGAGGAGGAAGTTGACTTCAGCGGACAGGAACCGGTCGGCACCTGCCCCAAGTGCAAAGGCCCCGTGTACGAGCACGGCCGTGCGTACGTTTGCGAGAAGAACACCGGCAAAGTGCGGGAGTGCAAGTTCCGCACCGGCAAGACGATTCTCAAGCGCGACATCGAGAAGGAACAGGTTGCCAAGCTGCTCAAGGACGGCAAGACGGACTTGATCCCCAACTTCATCTCCAAGAAGGGCCGGCCGTTCAAGGCATACCTCGTGCTCAAGCCGGACGGCGACGTTGGCTTTGAGTTTGAGCCAAGGGCCAAGCCGGCAGCCAAGGGCGGCAAATAGCTCCGCTTGGCCAAGCGGGGGCGCTCAGGCCCAAGTCTTGCTTTTTTATGGTTTTGTTTGCGAGTTGCCACAACGGAAACTGTTGTGGTATCCTCCTTTGTTCGAAGGGAATGGCTGACAAAAAACCACCAAAAATAAAGGGGAATAAGCCTAAAGCCGACAGCGAGGATCGATTTCCGAATCCGCGCTCATGGATGCTTTGGGCGCTGGGCATCTTCATGGTCGTGATGCTGTTTCAGGTCGGCAAAACGGCCAACAGCGGGGCCGTCGACAAGGTCGATTACGCCACCCTGCAGGGCTGGATCTCGAGCGGGGTTGAGGTCACGGGCCACATCGAGCATCCCCCACCCAACGCCTCCGTGATGTGCACCATCACCGGGTACCGCGTTGAGGGCGGTAAAAGAGTCCCGTTTTCGTTTGAGGACAAGCTTGACGAGGCGCAGGAGAAATTCCTGAAGGGGAATGCCGGGTTCCAGTCGCGCGACAAGAACACCCTGCTGATGGGGTTCCTCGTGAACCTGCTGCCGATCCTGCTGATTTTTCTGCTGATCTGGTTTGTGCTGATCCGGCAGATCCGCAGCGCCGGTCGTGGCGCGATGAACTTCGGCAAGAGCAAGGCCCGGATGCTCAACAAGGAGAAAAACAAAACCACGTTCAAGGACGTGGCCGGTGTCGATGAAGCCTGCGAGGAAGTTTCCGAACTGGTGGATTTCCTCAAGGATCCAAAAAAATTCCAGAAGCTTGGCGGCAGAATCCCCAAGGGTGTCCTGATGGTCGGCCCGCCGGGCACCGGCAAGACGCTCTTGGCCAAGGCCATCGCCGGCGAGGCCGAGGCCGCCTTCTTCAGCATCAGCGGCTCGGACTTTGTGGAGATGTTTGTCGGCGTCGGCGCGAGCCGTGTGCGCGACATGTTCGAGCAGGCCCGCAAGAGCACGCCGTGCCTGGTGTTCATCGACGAGATCGACGCCGTGGGACGCTCGCGTGGCCACGGGCTGGGCGGCGGCAACGACGAGCGCGAGCAGACGCTCAACGCGCTGCTCGTCGAGATGGACGGCTTTGACACGCAGGACGGCATCATCATCATCGCCGCCACCAACCGGCCGGACGTGCTCGACCCCGCGCTGCTGCGCCCGGGCCGATTCGACCGGCAGCTTACGGTGAACCTGCCCGACGTGCGCGGCCGCGAGGAGATCCTCAAGGTACACGCCAAGAAAGTGAAATTGGCCAAAGCGGTCGATCTCAGCATCATCGCCCGGGGCACGCCCGGTTTTTCCGGGGCGGAACTGGCCAACCTGCTTAACGAGGCCGCGCTGCTGGCGGCGCGCACCGACAAGAAGGCCATCAACATGCCGGAGCTCGAGGAGGCCCGCGACAAGGTGCGCTGGGGCCGCGAGCGCCGCAGCATGGCGATGACCGACGAGGACAAGAAAATCACCGCTTGGCACGAGGCCGGCCACGCGCTGGTCAATGTCCTGCTCGAGAAATGCCATCCCCTGCACAAGGTGACCATCATCCCGCGCGGCCAGGCGCTGGGTGCCACGATGTCTCTGCCCAAGGACGATGTGCTCAATCGCCAAAGCAAGGAGATGCGCGAAACCATCGCCATGACCATGGCCGGCCGGATCGCCGAGGAAATCGTGACCGGCGACGTCTCCACCGGCGCGTCCAGCGACATCAAGCAAGCCACCAACATGGCCCATGCCATGGTCACCCAGTGGGGCATGAGCGACAAACTCGGCATGGTGCTCTACGGCGACAGCGACGAGTACGTGTTCCTCGGCAAGGAGATTTCACAGAGCAAAACTTACAGCGAGCAGACCGCCCAGCAGATTGACGTCGAGGTTCGGCGCTTGATCGACGAGGGGTATCAGTTGGCAACGAAGCTCATCGAGGATAACCGCGACAAGCTCGACCTCATCGCCAGCGCCCTGCTCGAGTACGAGACGCTCGACGGCAAACAGGTCGGGGACATCGTGCGCACCGGCAAATTTACCCCCACTGCGCCGCCGCCCGACGTTGATCCTCCCTCGGGAGCCAACGCCGTCACCCCCACACCGGACGTGCCGGAGAGCGACAAACCCAAGCTCGACGACGGCTTGGGCGACCCCGCTCCCGCGACTGCCTGAGGTTTTTTGGCAGAAACACACGCCGGTTCAACAGAAACCCGTTGACTTGTAGCAACTTGGGCAGCTACCTTGCCGCCCCCGGACTGAGCAATGCCCAAGCTGATCGTTTTAACCGAAGGAATCGAGCCAACCTCGTTTGAGTTTACGAAGGAAGCCGCTTCTGTCGGTCGCGACGACGAGAACGACATCACCCTCCCGCATCAGTCCGTCTCCGGCAGCCACGCCGAGTTGGTGATGCGGGGCGAGGACGTGCACGTCCGCGACCTCGGCTCCACCAACGGCACCTACATCAACGGCAACAAGGTCGCCGAGTCGCCGCTGCAGCCCAGCGAAGTGATCACCTTCGGCGAAGTGGAGTTGAAGCTCGATGGCCCCCGGAAAGCGCAGTCCCACGACAAGCACCTTGAGCAGGGTGTCCGGCTTGGGAACCTCGACTCAGCACCCAAGGGGCCGGCCAAGGGCTTCAGCAAAAAATCGGACAAGTCCGGAAGATACTTCGTCATTTTCGGCGTGGTCGTGGCCGTCGTGATCATCGGCGCGCTGGTCATGGCCTGGACGAAATTAAATTAAGCAGCCGCGCTTGGCCAAGCGCAACCCTCCCCGGTCAACCCTCCCTCAACCAACGCGCCGCATTGGCCGCCGCGTACGTCACGATGATGTCCGCACCGGCACGCCGCATCGAGAGCAGCGACTCCATCGTCACCGCCCGCTCGTCCACCCAGCCGCGCTTGGCCGCCGCCTGCACCATCGAGTACTCGCCGCTCACCGCGTACGCCGCCGTCGGGCAGCCGAACTGCGCCTTCACCCGGTACAAAATATCAAGGTAAGCCAAGGCTGGTTTCACCATCACGATGTCCGCACCCTCACGCAGGTCCAGCGCCACCTCGCGCAACGCCTCCTCCGCGTTGGCGGCGTCCATCTGGTAGCTGCGCCGGTCGCCGAACTGCGGGGCCGACTCCGCCGCGTCGCGGAACGGCCCGTAGTACGCCGAGGCATACTTCGCCGCGTACGACATAATCGGCGTGTCGCCGAAGCCGCCCGAGTCGAGCGCCGCGCGAATCGCCGCCACGCGACCGTCCATCATGTCGCTCGGCGCGACGACATCCGCTCCGGCCTCGGCGTGGCTCACCGCCGTCCGGGCCAGGAGCTTGAGCGACGGGTCGTTGTCGATGAGCGCCTGCCCGCCGCGCTTCTTCACCACGCCACAGTGGCCGTGGCTCATGTATTCGCACAGGCAGACATCGGTCATGACGAGCAGCCCCGGCAGGTCGCGCTTCAACTGCCGCACCGCCTTTTGCACGATGCCGTTCTTGGCGTAGGCACCCGAGGCGCGCACGTCCTTCTTCGGCGGGATGCC
>DQOE01000135.1 GCA_015658765.1 Verrucomicrobiota bacterium
CTCGGCCCCGAACGGGCCAATGTCCGCGTAGCCCATGTCGTCGATGAAAATGACAACGACATTCGGGGGTTGCTTGTCGGCGGCGAAAACCTGGTTCGGTGAGATTTGCCCAAGCGCCAATGCGCTGATCAGCCCGCTGAATAGAGAAGTTCGAATAAGAGAATTCATAGGTGGCGGAGAGAGTTCCGCAAAAACAGCCGCTTGGCCAGCCGTTTTCCGCTTCGCCAAGCGCGCGGTCATTTGGCCTGTTTGCGGTAATGCGCCTCGAGGCGCCGGGTCATTTCAGCCTTGTTGGGGCGGGGCCGTTCACGCACCGGCAGCGCCTGGCCATCTTCCCGGCCAAACTCGTCGAGCGTGCGAAATCTGGGTTCGGTGTCCCCCGTCTCTTTCTGCCACTTGGCCAAGGCGCTGCGGAACCGTTTCAGCCGCCTGGCCTGTGCGGGGTCACTGGCGAGGTTCTTCAACTCGAACGGATCGGATTGTGTGTCGTACAACTCCTCCTTGGCCCTCGGCTGGATGAAGGTGTTTTTTTGTGCATCGACAAGTCTGCCCTCGTCGCGCAGCCGGATCATTTCTCGGTAGGCCACCGAGCGCACGACGTCCGCCGGCGGTGTGTTGGGCAGGTCGTTGTAAAAGTTGCGGATGTACTTGAAGCGCCTGTTGCGGACTGCGCGGACGCGATCCTCGTAGTCGTGCCAATTGCGTTCCGCGAACACGAACTCGCGAATGCCCTGTTGCGGATTGCGCAACAACGGCAGGAAACTGCGCCCTTCAAAAACCTTCGGCGTCGACAAACCGGCCAGTTCCAGGAACGCCGGCGCGATGTCGACTGAACTGAGCAGGCTATTACAGCGGCTGCCGGCGCCAACACGCCCCGGCCAGTGCACAATGAACGGCGTCTTGATGCCACTGTCATATAGCGTCGTTTTGTCACGGGGGAACGGCCGGCCGTTGTCGCTGATAAACAGCACGAACGTGTTGTCGGCGACGTTCTGTTCTTTCAGCTCGGCCATCACGCCGCCGACGAAACGGTCGAGCCGTGTGATCTCGTCGTAGTACAGCGCGTAGTCGCGACGGGACCCAGGCGTATCGGCGACATACGGCGGCAGGCGAACATCCCCTGGCTTGTGTGGCTGCTCGAGGATGCCCTCGTCGTAGTCGCGGTGCGGATCGAGCGCGGCGAGCCACAGGAAAAACGGCTTGTCCGTTGGCCGCGCCTTGAGCACAGGCACCCATTGATCGCAGCCGCTGCGCGCATCGCCGACTGCCTTCTGCACAATCTTTCCAGCTTTGGCCGCCTCGCCGGTGGGCAGTTGAAAGCCGGACACGTCGGCCTCGCGGACCTCGTCAAAGCGATCCTTCACTGCGTTGCCCAGATGCCACTTGCCGGCCGCCGCAGTCCAGTAGCCGGAGGCCTTGAGCAACTCGACGAACGTCAGCCGGTCGGCCGGCAGCGGCCAGTGAAGCTGCTCGGCATCGGTCTGGTGCGGGTAGGTGCCGGTGATGATGCTGGCCCGGCTGGGGCTGCACGAGCTGATCGTCAGGTAGGCGTTGGTGAAGCGCATGCCGCCCTTGGCCAAGCGGTCGAGGTTCGGCGTTCGGACGCCGGGGTTGCCGGTGCAGCCGAGGTCGTCCCATCCGAGGTCGTCGGCGATGATGAAAACAATGTTGGGCCGTGTATCCGCTTGGCCAAGTGCTGGCGCGGCAAAGGCGGCGAATGTCATAAAAATTAAGGAAAATAGGCGCATTTCGGTGCAGTGAATTGTGACTCAGGCAGCGTCCGATCTCGAGTCTTTTCGTCAATTATCCAACTCCGCAAGCAGATCACAAAGCGCTGCCAGGCGCGGGGTCTCGACACCGGCGGCCTGCGCCCGGCCAAGCGGCAGGCGGAAGAGGGCATCGAGTTCCAGCGGCAGGCCGCGCTCGAAGTCGATCAGCGTCGAGGAGAGGTAAGCCTTCATGACGCGTGTGCGGTTGCGCTGATGCTCGCCAAGGCCGGGCGAGAGGTCGTGGCCAAGCGCACAGCCGGAGGCGATGACCTCGTCCATCAGTTCCGTGACAAGTTGCTCCCAGGGCCCGTTGTCGAGCAAGGCGTCAGTGGCGAGGCAGGGGCCGATGGGTTGGCAGGGGCCGAGCTGCCCGACGAGTGTCGCGTCGAGTCCCGCCGCACCGGCGACACCGAGACCGTTGAACGGGATATTCCAGACCAACTTTTCCCAGTGCGCCTTTTCGAGGTCGGGCGAGACATCGACCGGGATGCCGGTCGAGCGGATGAGCTCGGCGATCGCGGCGGTCAACTCATCCGGCGAACCACCGTGGCGGCCGAGGACGATCTTGCCGTGGGCGATGTGATGGATCACGCCGGGCTCGGTGCGGTTGAGGCAGACAAAGCACATGCCACCGAAGACAGGCTGGGCCGGGAACAGTTCCGCCAGTGCAGCCTCGTTGCCCAAGCCGTTTTGGAGTGTCAGCAGGGCGGTATGCTTGCCGACCAGGGGCGTCAGCATTTCGCCGAGGCAATGGTTCGCCGTGGACTTCAAGGCGACGATGACGAGATCGCACGGGCCGATTTCCCCCGGCGACTGGGCGGCGACTGGGCGGACATGAAAATCGCCGTTTAGGCTTTGGATTTGCACGCCGTTTTCTCGAACAACCTCGTAGTCGGAGCGGAGCAAAAAATGCACGTCGCGACCTGTCTGGCACAGTTTACCCCCATAATAACTGCCCACGGCACCGCAGCCGACGATGGCGATTTTTGTTTTGTTTGCCTCCATCGATGTACAAAAAAAGCGCCCAGCAAACGCGGGCGCTTTTCATGGGAATGAGTTAATCCTCAAGAGGCAGCGGGAGTACTGGCGATAAAGTCCTTCGCGGCCTTGGCCACGGCAAACTTCACGACAGTCTTCGCTGGGATATGGATCGTTTCGCCGGTGGCGGGGTTGCGCCCCATGCGAGCCTGACGATTTACCAGTTTGAGCTTCCCAATGCCTGGGAATGTGAAGGCACCAGTTTCCTTGGTGCTCTTGAGTGCCAAGTCGGCTAGATTGGCCAGCAAGTCTGTGGCCTCCTTCTTGGTGATTCCATTTGCTTCAGCAACAGCTGCTGAGATCTGTGATTTAGTCAACGGTTTGTCTGCCATATCGTTATTAATAGTACGGGTTATTATTACTCCTTGTAGTGGTGCTGCACCACTGGGATTCGGTTGTACGAGCGGTTTTCGGGGTTCGCAAGCAGAAAAACCAATAAAATTGAACTATTTTTCAACTTTTTCGAGCCGCTTTCTGAGCCTCAAAAACAGGTTGAGAACAATTTGTCATCCAATCACGATGCCCGCTGTTCCCGGCTCATCCCATTGAAGGGGAACAGCCTGTGTCTTCTCCCCGAAAACTTCACGCCTTCCTCAGTCAGTTTTGCGGTTGATGAAAAGCCTCGTTGCAGCGCCACGTTGACCCACGGCGAGATCGGCTCTCCCGTCGTTATTGAAGTCGGCGGCGGTCACGCCGCGTTGCTCACCGTAAAGGGCGATGCCGCTCCCGGAAGCCGGCACGGCTGCGAAGTTCCCCGTGCCATCGCCGCGCAGCAAAAGGCCCCGGCCGCTGTCATAACGCGAGGTGCGCTCAGGCACTCCGAAGGCGTTTTGCGTGAGGAACAGATCGACCGCCCCGTCGCCGTCAAAATCCTCCGTGCACAGGTCAAACGCCGGCGCCAACTGGGAGGCATCCGGCAGTGGACGCATCTCAAAATGCCCTGTTTTGTTGAGGAAAACTGCGCTGGATAGACCAGTGATTTCCAGTGATTTCATGCCACCAAATGCCGGGCCGATAATTTGCGGCAGCGATGCGCCGGCGAATGTCTTGTTGCGGGTGATCGTGCCCCGGATGTGAGGAAACGTTTCGGCGAACACTTCCAGTGTGCGAATTGGTTTCCACTGTTTCGTTTTTGTGTCGGAGAAGGCTTCAGCCAGTTCCATCATACCGTCCCCGTTGGCGTCGCCATAAAACAACCGCACCGGCAGCGGGTACAATTCGTACGCCGTGTTGCGCCCGGCGTTGCTCGCGGCGATGTCCGGTTTTCCGTCGCCATCGAAATCCGCCACCGCCACGCCGTGCCACAGGCCAGTGAACTTGGCCAAGCCCCACGCCGCACTCGCGTCGGTGAACTTGCCGCCGTCGTTGAGAAGCAACTTCAAGCTGCCCCATTCACAGGCAAGCACCAAGTCGGTATCCCCGTCGCCATCCATGTCGCCGGTTGCACAACCGCTCACGAGCCCGACATCAGCCAAGCGTGAGGCGGTGTAATTGCCATCGTCATTTAAAAATAACTGAGACGGGGAGGCGACGGGAAATTGGCCAAGCGATGAACTGCCGCCGATGAATAGGTCCGTGTTGCCGTCACCATCGGCATCAAGCGCGGCCGCACAACTCGGCATGCCGTCGAAAGCCAAGCGCTTGGCCAGGCGCAGTTGGCCGTTCGCCATCGAGTAAAGCGTTGGCGGCTCTGAGAGGTGCAGCAGTCGTTGCGCTTGGCCATCGTCGAAAACAACAACGCCGGTTCCGCCGACAGGCAGCGAGTTCGGAGACTCAGCGAAAACGCCGTTGCCATCGTTCAGCAGGAAAGTTAACCGGGCGTCGGAGGTGTCGGTAATGATCAAGTCCCGGTCACCGTCACCGTCGATGTCAGCGGTGGCCAAGGCCGGGCCTGAGCGGCCCAGACGGAACGGCAGCGCGGGTTGAATCGCGAAATCGTTCCGCTCCGAGGGCTTATGTTCATGGCCAAGTTGGGCGCTCAAATCGGCAAAAAACGGCTGTTTTACTTCGTTTTCCGGCTGAATCAGCTGCCTGCCTGTTTGGCGAATTTCGTACAACCGCCCGGCTTTCGCGTTGGCCAACGCGGTGCGGGTGCCGTCACGCCAATCGACCTCGATGGTGAAAGGCTTGTCAGTTCGGGCGGCGAAGGTGCGCCTCGCCTGGTCGCCACTGACGTAGCGACCGCCGCTCATGATTTCCTGCGACTGCGGCTCTTGGCCAAGCGCGCTGATGACACGAATGCGGCCACCGGTGCCCTCGGTGTTTTTGCCGCTGCCAGCCAGGCGGACGGCGACTCGGGGCGCGACGGCGTTGTTGCGGTAGAGCAACGCCGGGCCTTTAAGGCAGCTGACCACGGCGTCGAGGTCACCATCGTTGTCAAAGTCGCCGAGCGCCATGCCGTTACCGTCGTGTTTGTCGTCAAAGCCCCACTTGGCGCCAACCTCCTCGAAGCGCAAGTTGCCCAAGTTGCGGAAGGCGACATTGGGCGTGTCGAGCGGCGGAAACAAAAAAATGGTTTTCCGTTTCTGCGCCACTCCCAGGTTGCCGAGCCGGCTGATGCGGGCCTGTGTGTCGAGGTCGTCCGTGTCGAACTCGAAACCGTTGGTGACGAGAATGTCCTCCCAGCCGTCAAGGTCGACGTCGAGGAAGATGCTGCTCCACGACCACTCGGAAGCAGCCACGCCGGAGAAGTACGCCGTCTCGGCGTAGGTGCCGTCGCCGCGTGCGACGTAAAGGCAGTTTCGCCGGCTCTGCGGCTGGTGGGTGAAATTGCCGGGGGCGATACTCGAGCCGGGAACCGTGCCCTGTTGCGTGAGGCGTCTCTCGTGACTGCGGCTGAGCATCTCGACGACGAAAAAGTCATCGTGTCCGTCGCGGTTGATGTCGGCAAAGTCAACGCCCATCGCCGAGTAGCTGAGCTGCCGGATGGCGAGCGGGGAGATTTCGCGGAAGCGCCCGGAGCCGTCATTGATCCAGCAGCGATCCTCGGTGAAGCCGTCGTTGGCGATGAACAAATCCGGCGCGTGATCGCCGTTCATGTCGCGGAAAATCGCGCTCAAACCCTGATCCCGGTACGGCTCAGTGAGAGGCTCTCCGTCGTGGGTCTTGAATCGGCTATCGGCCCATTCCAGGAGGGTGAAACGGCCGTCGCCGTCGTTCAGGTAAAACTCGTCCGGCTCGCCGAATTCAAACATCTCGTTGCCGATGAACTTGATCCGGTTCGCGTAAGGGCCGCGCACGGTGAGCCGGTTGTTTTCACGGACGATGTCCAGCTTGCCGCCGTCCTTCAGAACGGACTTCGCGCCGTAGTTGACGATGTACAAATCGAGGTCGCCGTCGTTGTCGATGTCGGCCAGGGCGATCGAGCTGCTGCCGTAGCGCGTGCCGATACCGGCGGTCGCGGTGGCGTCGGCGAACGTGCTGTCGCCGTTGTTGCGAAAGAGACGGTTGGGCTGGCCCATGGCGGTGACCAGCAGGTCAAGATCGTGATCGCCATCGACATCGGCAAAAACGGCCCCGGTGGAAAACTGCGACGGACATGCGGTGCCACTGGCGGCGGTGACGTCCTTGAATCGCCAGTCGCCGAGGTTGAGGTAGAGGGCGTTGTCGCCATCGAGCCGGCAGAGGTAAATGTCGCACAGGCCGTCGCCGTCGTAATCACCGAGCGCGACGCCGGAGCCGTTCAGCAGATTCTTGTTCCCGATGAGAATCGCTGTCGAGAGGGTGTTTGTGAATTGCACGCCGGTCTGTTTCGGGGGCATCAACGTGAAGCCGGGTTTGCCGTTGCCGGGGTCGGCCAGCTTGGCCCAGCGGTGGCCGCCCTCGGCGCTCCACTCGAGCGCCGTGCTGTTGGCCAAGCCCAGGCCAGTGACGAGCAGCAGCCCGGCAGTTTTTCTGAAAAGTGAAAACTGAAAACTGAAAACTTTTAACCCTTCATTTTCCATTCATTCATCAGTTCCTTTCCTTCGCGGCTTTCGTATGAGCGCGGCGTCCAGCGGCGGAGCAGCTCGAACGGCTCCCCGAAGCGCGCGTCCAGTTCGGCGGTTGTCGTGCTGAACGGCGGCTCGCCGTTGTCATCGGTGATCATGTAGTTGACGGCGAGGTAGAGCCCGCCCGGCTTGAGCCAGCCGCGCAGGGCCTGCACGTAGTCGCTGCGCCGCGTCGGCGGGATGGCGCAAAACAGCGTGTGCTCGAACACGA
>DQOE01000173.1 GCA_015658765.1 Verrucomicrobiota bacterium
TGGATTCCCGTTCCGGTTTACAAGGCACCGGAGCATTACGAGGTGCACTGCGAGTACGCCGGCGGCATCCGAACCAGCATCGGCACACACAACAAAATGGGTACCAAGTTCATCGGCGAGGAGGGTTGGGTGTACGTCAACCGCGGCAAGCTCGACGCGTCAAACCCTGACTGGCTGAAGTCCGGATTCAACCCGGGCAAGTTCAAGGCGTACAAGTCCGGGAATCACACACGCAACTTCCTTGAAAGCGTGAAGAGCCGCAAGCCGGCCATCTGCCCGGCGGAAACGTCGCACCGCTCCATCACGCCCGGCCACTTGGGCTACGTCTCCAACGCGCTTGGCCGCGCGCTGAAATGGGATCCAAAAAAAGAGCAGATCATCGACGACAACGAAGCCAACGCGCTGCTCAACAAAACGCACCATCGCAAACCGTGGACACTCTGATGCGTGGGGTACCGGTGCGCAAGGGTGTGTGAGCACGGGTACAACCGGTTTGAGGCGTGCTCAAGGTGGGAATGAGCAGTGCGCAAAGCATTGTGAACGGTGTGCAAAGCCGTGTGAGCAGCGTTCGCACCGGAAAGAAGCTTGCTCACGATCGTGCGAGCAGTGCTCAATGTCGAACGAACAGCACTCACAACGGTGTGAGCACCGGTACAACACGAACGAGCGGTACTCAAGGCCGAGTGCCTGCCAGAAGCGATCGGCATTCCCCTTGACGAACAAGGGGAAAGCGGAAGGGCAACTGAAGGGCTTCCTGGCCTGGGTGAACTTTATCCACTTGTCGTTGGCCAAACGCTTGGCCAAGCTGCTGACCCCATGATTTTTTCCATTCGTTTTTTTGTCTGCGCGATCGGTGTGTTTGGTTTGGGTATCACTACTTGGGCGCAGCAAAAATCACCGATCAAGCGCCCCAACATCGTGTTGATTGTCGCGGATGATATGAACTGGGACACCCCGGGGTGTTTTGGCGGAGCCGCTCCGGACATCACACCTCATATTGACCGGCTAGCCGCCGAGGGGATTCGGTTTGAGCACGCGTATGTAAACATCGCGGTTTGCACGCCTTCCCGAAGTGTGATGCTTACGGGGTTGTATTCGCAGAACAACGGCGCGGAGGGATTCCAGAGGATTCATCCCGGCACGCCGACACTCCCTGCGATTCTCAGCGAGGAAGGGTATCTCTGCGGGACGATTGGGAAGCCGCTGCGGCAGCAGGACGTTTTTCATTGGTCCGTCAATTATCGATGGCAGGGGACGGGCGATGAAAACCGTTGGGGACGCGATCCGGAGGTTTATCGGCGATTCGCCAAGTCGTTTTTTCAAATGGCTAAAGTGGCGCAACAGCCGTTTTTTTTGATGGCGAGTTCACACGATCCGCACCGGCCCTACGGTGGCGGAAAAGCTGACGCACCACATTTTGAGCGAAAAAAATCGTCGCGCACTTACAAGCCAGGCGAAGTGAAGGTGCCGGGATTCCTTCCCGACATTCCGGATGTGCGAAAGGAGATGGCAGGGTACTGCACCTCGACAAGGCGACTGGATGACATGGTGGGAGCGATTCTTTCGGAGCTGGGCAAAACTAAAAATGTTGACGACACGATCGTCGTGTTCCTTTCGGATCACGGAATGTCGGCGCCGTTCGCCAAAACGAATTGCTATGTGGAGAGCACCCGCACGCCGTTGATCATTCGTTGGCCCAAGCAAATTCAAAAACAACAAGTTGATCGCGATCACATGGTTTCGGCGATTGACCTGTTGCCGGCGCTGCTTGAGGCGGTCGATTTGCCACTGCCAGAGAAGTTGGATGGCCGTTCGTTTTTTCCGTTGTTGAGGGGAGAAAAGCAGAGCAATCGCGACGCCATCTTCGCGCAGTTTCATCACATCCACGGTCGCAATCCATATCCGATGCGGTCGGTGATCACTAAAGATCACGCTTACATTTTTAATGCGTGGTCCAATGGCAAACGCACGTATCGGGCCGAGCCGATGGCAGGGTTGACGTATCGGGCGATGAAAAGGGCGGGCGAGAAAACCTCGAGCTTGGCCAAACGCGTGCATCACCTCGAATACCGAACGGTTGAGGAATTCTACAATCTCAGAAAGGATCCGTTCTGTCTCGAAAACTTGCTTCCCAACAAACAGCGAGGGACGGCCCCCAAGTCGAGCAAGGAGGCGCTTGAAATGCTCCGGAAAAAACTACGGACGTGGATGGTGGAGTACAACGATTATGCATTGGAGGCGTTCGATCATCGTGATTCGCCCGAAGCGCTTGAGCGATTTATGAAGGATTACACCGAGCGTTTGGGGAAAGAGATTGAGGCGATGAAACCTTACGAGGAAGCCAAGCGCTATCGTTTTTGACGTGATGAATCTTCTCACCATTCCGGGGCAGCACGAGTACGGCGGGAAGCCGTTTCCATTGGCGATCAAGGCGCCGGAAGGTTCCCTGTCGGAAGGTTGCGAGTGGGCGGGGGGAGTTGCTGGTGAATTATCCAAAGCGGCCTTTGAGCACGGAGCCGTTTTGGTTCGCGGGCTGCCGATAGCCAAGCCGGAGGATTTCGACGCGGTCGTTTGCGCGTTCGGCTTCCCGGTTTTTTCCTACGAGGAATCCCTCTCCAACGCCTATCGCATCAACTTCACGCCACGCGTTTTTTCCGCCAACGAGGCACCGCCGGACGTCACCATTTTCCTGCACCACGAAATGGCGCAGACGCCGATTTATCCAAGCAAACTTTTTTTCTTCTGCCAAGCGGCAGCCGACGAGGGCGGCGCGACGCCGATTTGCCGCTCCGATATTTTGTGGGAACGCCTGCGTGAGCAACGGCCCGGCTTCGCTAAGGCCTGTCTGGCCGAGGGCCTGAAATATTCCAACGTCATGCCGGCCGAAGCCGACGAGTCATCCGGCATGGGGCGCAGTTGGCAGGGCACCTTCAGCGTGGACAACCGCGAAGCCGCCGAGGCGCGCTTGGCCAAGCTGGGCTACTCGTGGGAATGGCAGGCCAACGGCGACCTCCGGGCCACCACGCCGGTACTCCCCGCCGTGCGCGATCTCGGCGACGGACGAGCCAGTTTTTTCAACCAACTCATCGCCGCCTTCAACGGCTGGAAAGACACCCGCAACGACCCGGCCAAGGCGATCACCCTCGGCGACGGCACCCCGCTCGATCCGGCCAACGTGGCCGCCGCCAGCGCCCTCGCCGACGAACTCACCTTCGACATCCCGTGGCAAGCCGGCGACCTCGCCTTGGTCGATAACTACATCGCCATGCACGGCCGCCGCACTTTCAAGGGGACCCGCAGGGTGTTGGCGTCTCTTGTGGCTGACCATTAAACCCCGGTAATCAGCACAAAGAAA
>DQOE01000309.1 GCA_015658765.1 Verrucomicrobiota bacterium
AAAAATGGTGGAGCCGACTGGTCTCGAACCAGCGACCCCCACAATGCCATTGTGGTGCTCTACCAACTGAGCTACGACCCCACCAAGGGGACGGCGATTGTATGGATACTCTTTTAACCGTCAACCGATTTTTTGCATGACACACTATGAACTTAATCACGTCGCGCTTCACGTCGCCGATGTGGAGAAAAGCTGCGAATTTTACCGCGACACACTCAAGCTGGAGCCGGTGGAGAGGCCGGCGTTCGACTTCCCCGGCGCTTGGTTTCGGCTGGGCGAATTTCAGGAACTGCACCTGATCGGCGATCGTGAGTTGGACACCCGCTCCAAGCCGCGAGGCAACCACTTCGCCCTGCGTGCCGACAATCTCGACGAGTGGGAGGGTCATTTCAACAGCATCGGGCAGGAATATCTGCCACGCCGCACCCGCCCCGATGGTGCCTCTCAACTCTTCGTCGCCGACCCCGACGGCCACCACGTCGAGCTGTTCACCGGGCCGTAAGCTTGGCCAGGCGCTACTGCGTGCTGAAGCTCTCGGCCAACGCCAGCGCCTTGATCATCGCCTTGGATTTGTTGACCGTTTCCTGAAACTCGTGCTCCGGCACCGAGTCGGCCACCCAGCCGCCACCGGCCTGCACGTACGCCTTGCCATCCTTCAGCAACGCCGTGCGGATGGTGATGCAGCAGTCGAGATTTCCGGTGAACGAAAAGTAACCGACGCAGCCGCCGTACGGCCCGCGCGTCGTCTGCTCAAACTCGGAGATGATCTGCATCGCGCGAATCTTCGGCGCGCCGGAGAGCGTCCCCGCCGGGAACGTCGCACGGATCAGGTCGTACGGCGTGTGTTCCTCCGTGAGGTTGCCCTCCACCTGCGTGACGATGTGCATCACGTGGCTGTATCGCTCGATGATCATCAGGTCTTTCACCTCCACCGAGCCGAAGTCGCACACGCGGCCGATGTCGTTCCGCGCCAAGTCAACCAGCATCACATGCTCGGCGCGCTCCTTCGGGTCGGCGAGCAACTCCTTCTCCAGCGCCAAGTCTTCCTCGGCGTTTCTGCCGCGCGGCCGCGTGCCGGCGATCGGGCGAATCTCCACCCGCCGATCCTCGCAGCGCACATGAATCTCCGGCGACGCGCCGACGAGCGAATAGCCCTCGAACTCCAGCAGAAACATATACGGCGACGGATTGATCGAGCGCACCGCGCGATACACGTCAAGCGGCGACGCATCCACCGGGGCGGAAAAACGCTGCGAACCGACCACCTGAATGATGTCGCCGGCGTTGATGTACTCCTTCGCCTTCCCGACGTTCTTGAGAAAACGATCCTTCGCTTGGTTGGACTGGAATTCCTTCTCCGGCAACTCGTCGGGGAACGACACCAGCTTGTATTCGCTCGGCTGCTCGAGCATTGCCACGATCCGCTCCACCTCATTGGTCGCCGCCTCGTACACCTCCGCCGGCGAGTCGCCGGGGCCGATGATGCCGTTGACGATGATCGTCAGCGTCTGCGCCACCCGGTCGAACACCAGCAGTTGGTCAGCGATGATGAAACAAATCGTCGGCGTGCCAAGCTCGTCCTCCGGCGGGCGCGGCACAACCGGCTCGATGTCATGGATGAACTCGTGGCCGACAAAGCCAAGCGCACCACCGGTGAATCGCGGCAGACCATCGACATCCACCGGCTTGTAGTTGGCCAGAACTTTCTCGACGACCTCGAGCCCATCGCAGACTTTGCCCTCCGACTTGGCCCCGCCACGGCCGACAACCTTGTACGTCTCCCGCACTTGGCCGCCCTCGATCCACTCCACCGTGTCGCCGACTTGGCGGATCATCCCGCGCGGGTTGCAACCCACAAACGAGTAGCGGCCGAGGTGCTCCCCTCCCTCGACCGACTCAAAAAGAAACGACTCGCCCTTGCCACGGATTTTGCGATAAGCCGTCAGCGGAGTTTCCTGGTCGGCCAACAGCCGGCGCGTGACCGGAATCAGGTTTCCCTGTTCGGCCAAGCGGCAAAACTCATCCTTGGTTGGACGGCAAAACTCCATGCGGCGGACAGTCTAAACGGCGCCCCCCACCAAACGCCAACACAATACAGGCCAAGCGTTTGGCCAAGCGGGATTACTTTTTGTAAACCTCGTCCGGGTTGACGAGCTGCTCCTCGGTGACCTCGAAATCGCCCCCCTCGCGGGTCGAGCGGAAAAAGCAGGACTTATAGCCCTCATGGCAGGCCGCGCCATGCTGCGAGACCTGAACCAGCAGCGTGTCGCCGTCACAGTCAAACGCAATGTCGCTGACCTGCTGCGTGTGACCGCTCGACTCGCCCTTCATCCAGTATTTCTGGCGGGAGCGACTCCAAAAATGTGTCTTGCCGGTCTCGATCGTGGACTTCAGCGAGGCCTCATTCATCCACGCCATCATCAGCACGCGGCCGGTTCCTTCTTCCTGTATAATGGCCGGGATCAGGCCATCCGAGTTGAACTTTAGTTTCTCAATGAACTTCATCTGCAAAATTATATCGTGCGGACGGGAATGCCGTCCTGTTTCAAGAATGCCTTTACATCGGCGACGGTATATTCGCCGAAGTGAAAAATACTCGCCGCCAACACCGCGTCGGCCCTGCCCTCGTGCAGCACCTCGGCCATATGCTCGAGACAACCGGCGCCGCCGCTGGCCACCACCGGCACATCCACCGACTCGCTGATGCGCCTCGTGATCTCCAAGTCGTAGCCGGCCTTCGTGCCGTCGGCGTCGATGCTGTTTAAAACAATCTCGCCAGCGCCGAGTTCAACAGCACGAGCCGACCACTCGACCGCGTCCAAGCCGGTTTCCTTGCGGCCGCCGTGCGAAAAGACACCCCACTTGCCATCGCCGGTTTTCTTGGCGTCGACCGAGACGACGATGCACTGGCTGCCAAACTTTTCCGCTCCCTCGCGAATTAACTCCGGCTTGGCCAAGGCGGCGCTGTTTATACTGATCTTGTCCGCACCCGCCTTGAGCATGATGCCCATGTCCTCCACCGTGCGAATGCCACCTCCGACCGTCAACGGCATGAAACAACGGCTCGCCACCCGCTCCATCACATCGACCATCGTGTCGCGCCCGTGCGCACTGGCGGTGATGTCAAAAAAAACCATCTCGTCAGCGCCCTGCTCATCATAGCGAACGGCCAACTCGACCGGGTCGCCGACGTTGCGCAGCCCCCCCTCCTCCGCACGGCCAAACTGCACCCCGCGCGTAACGGCACCGTCGTGCACGTCCAGGCAGGGAATCACTCGCTTGGCTAACATGATAAAAAGAAAAAACCGGCGGCAAACGCCGCCGGGAATTGCAATATCCTTTATCCGCCCGCTATTCAAGCTCGCCGGTCAAAACCGGCAAAGGGGCGATCCGGAAAAACGGTTCAAGCCGCAGTGAACTTGCCCTTGTTGTTCTTGAACGCCTTTTTGTTGGTGTACAGCATCACGCGAAGGGAGTTCAGGGGATTCTTGCCCGAGAACTTGTGACCCGCCTTCTTGGCTGCCCCAAGGATTTGTTTGGCATCCAAGGCCTTGCCCTTGGTTACTGCCAAGGCGACCTGCTTCAAGGAAAGCTTGTTCTTCACCTTCTTAGCCGGGGCTTTTTTTGACGCCTTCTTGGCCGCCTTTTTAGGGGCTTTTTTTGACGCCTTCTTGGGTGCCTTCTTGGCGGCTTTTTTTACAGCCTTTCTGGGTGCTTTCTTGGCCGCCTTCTTCTTCACCGACTTCCGTTTCGCTGCCGCCTTTTTCTTCGCCGGACGACCACGCTTGGCTGCAGTCTTCTTCGCCGGACGACCGCGTCGCTTGCCTGCGGCTTTCTTCGGCTTGCGACCACGTCGCTTGGCCGGTGCAGTACCTGCACCTCCCAAGGCAGCTTCAATCTCAGCCAGCCTTTTTTCAGCATCCGCTGCAGTTGCCTGCGCGTTTGCCAAAGCCTTCGATACGGAATCCTTTTCGGATTGCAATGCCGCTCGAGCTCGTTGGAATAATTTAACTGTATCTTTACTCATTCTCTTTGGGGGTTATATCGCGCCATATAGCGACGTAAAGGTTGGAGACTACCCTATAACAAATTGTTTACAAGTCGAAATATAATGTTTTTTAAGGAGGAACCGGACAGTTGAATGAGTAAAGATACAGTTAATATTTCATTATTTAATCGCAACGTGAATGCTCATTGTCCCTCCCATTATATCTATTATTTGAACGGATTTATAACCCAGCAAATCCAGCTTGGCCGCCACTCCTTTTTGCGCAGGATATTTTTTCAGCGAGTCCAGTATATAAGCGTAGGCGGATGCATTGCCGCAACATAGCCAGCCAAAAACAGGCAGAATCCATGCGAGGTATAGGTAATAAGCCGATCGGAGCAACCGATTGGCCGGCTTACCAAAATCGAGTATCAGCAGACGCCCTCCCGGCTTCAGGACCCTGGTAATCTCCCGAAGACCGTCTTCCATGCTACCAAGGTTTCTCAAACCGTAACCGATCGTCACCAAGTCAAGTGAGTGGTTCCCAAGCGGAAGGTTCAAGGCATCCGCCTGGGCGAGCCTGACGCACTGATCCCCGCGCTTGGCCAAGCGAGCGGCGGCTTGCAGCAGCATGGGTCGGTTGAGATCCATCCCAACGAGCGCGCCTCCCCGCTTGGCCAAGCCGATGGCGATATCACCCGTTCCGCAGCATAAATCCAGCCCCGTTTCACCTTCATTGAAATTCGCAAGGACAACCACGCGACGCTTCCAAACCCGATGCAGTCCGAGGCTTTGGATGTCATTGACGAGATCGTACCGTGCAGCGATCGCGCCAAACAATTGGTCGACTTTGTGTGTGTGTCTGGTTGAATCGCTCGCGGTTTCCACTGGTCGGCGACAAGTATCACCCCCCTTACCTGTTCACCAGCAAATCCTATCCAGCGACACAATTAGGAGGTTTGATTCCTCAGATGATAAGGGCAACAATCCCCTCCGAATGTTGTCGCTTGAAGAAGCCATTGAACGATCACTCGCCGCCACGCCTAAGCTTGGCGGCGAGACCATCTCCCTAGCCAACGCCGAGGGTCGGTTTGCCGCTTCGGACGCCAAGGCCAAGGTATCGTTGCCGGCCTTCGATAATTCAGCCATGGACGGGTATGCCGTCAGGAGTTGCGACTTGAAGAGCGCTACTGCCGACTCGCCCGTTGGTTTGATGTGCGTTGGTGTGATCCCCGCCGGGACTTTTCCGGCAGGCTCACTTGAAAACGAAACCTGCATGAAGATTTATACTGGCTCGCCAATCCCGGACGGCACGGATGCGGTGATCATGCAGGAGGATTGCCGTTCAACTCCCGGCGATGGCGCAACCATCCTCTGCAACGAGCGGGTCAAGCCGTGGGAAAATATCCGGTTGCAAGGCGAAGATATTAGGGAAGGCGACGCGGTGATCTCCAATGGTTCCCGAATAACGGCTGGCACAATCGGGTTGCTGGCTGCGTCGGGCCATGATCGAATTGAAGTCGGCCGCAGGCCAAGGGTCGGGCTGTTGGCAACCGGCAGCGAGCTGACCGAGCCACCCGGCTGCCTGAAGCCTGGCGAAATATATGAGAGCAACCGCGCCATGCTGGCCTCGCTCGCGGCGAAAGTGAACGCCGAGCCCACACCCTATCCCATCGTGCCCGACTCGCTCGATAACACAGTCGCCGCCTTGGAGAGGGCTTTCGCGGAAAATGATGTTGTCGTGACCTCCGGCGGCGTGTCGGTGGGCGACCACGACCACGTGAAGCCGGCTATCGAGCAGCTCGGCGGCTCGGTGGATTTCTGGAAAATCGCCGTCAAGCCGGGCAAGCCGTTTGTGCTTGGCCAAGTCGGCAGCAAGCCGCTGTTCGGGCTGCCGGGCAATCCGGTTTCGGCCCTCGTCACATATCTGCTGATCGTTCGGCCCGCCCTGTTGAACATGCAGGGTGCGCGGGAATGGCGTCTAACCAAGCGGCCGGGTTGCTTGGTGGACGAGTTGGTCAATAGGGGCGATCGGCGGCATTTCATGCGGGTGACGATCGACGATCGTGGGCTTGTCCTAAGCGCCGGGGGGCAGCGCTCACACATGCTAAGCAGCCTGGCCAAGGCCAACGGCCTCGTTGATTTGCCGCCCAAGTCCCGATGGTCCAAGGGCGAGAGGGTCGAGGTCATCCCGATCGATCAGTGACCGGCTTGATTTTTTAGATTCTCAAGCTTGGCCCGGGCAGCGCCGCGCCGGGCTTCCGCATCATGAACCACGTCGCTCAACGAACGGGAAACACATTCCTCCAAAAGTTTTTCCGGAGGCATACCACTCGCCTCGGAGGCGGCGATTAACATTTCAACAGACTGCTCTGAAAGAGTCCAGTCGCCCACGACTGCCTGAGGCTCTGCTGGTTTTTCCGTCGGCTGATCCGAGTCGGGGTTGACCACCGTTCGGATGGCGCTCCGGACGAGGCTGACCATTTGTTTGCCCTCCTTGTTGGCGAACGACTTGACCTCGCTGATCAATTCCCTGGGTGCCCAGGAGCCGGATTTCCCTGCGTCACTTGGTTTGGTGTCTTTGCTCACTTGTCGCTGGACTTGCCCGAGGTCATCGAAGCGATCAATCGGTCGTTCAGTTCACGTGCCGGGTTATATCCCAACGCACTCAGCTTGGTGCTGAGGGCGGCCACCTCAATCAGGCGGGCCAGGTTTCGGCCCGGCCGGACCGGGATGCTGATTTTCCTCACCTTAATCCCGAGGATTCTCATGTGATCCTCATCCATGCCAAGCCGGTCGATGTCCTTTACGTCCTTCCACGCCTTGAGAGAGATCACCAAGTCCAGCCGTTTTTCCATTCGCACACTCTTGGCCCCGAACATGGCTGCGACGTTGATGATGCCAATGCCACGCACCTCCATGTGGTTTCGGGCCAACTCCGAACTGGTGCCAACGATCTCGCGGCCATCGAGCAGCGTCATTTTCGTGACATCATCGGAGACCAGGCTATACCCCCGCTCGATCAACTCCAGCACGGTTTCGCTCTTGCCGATGCCGCTCTCGCCACAAATAAGCACCCCGACCCCGTGGACGTCCACCATGCTGCCTTGGATGGTCTCGCGCGGCGCAAAAAGCAAATCCAGTTCTATCGTGGCCAAGTTCACGAATCGCATAGTCACCATCGGCGTTTGAAAAAAAGGCACACCAACCTCGTTGGCGATTATCTTGAGTTCCCGGTCTATCCGCAGGTTTCGCGTGAAAACGATGCAGGGAATCTTATACGAGCAAAGTTTCCTGTAGCGCTTGATGCGGTCCCGCACCGATAGCGACTTGAGGTAATAAGCCTCGGCGTTGCCGATCACTTGGATGCGCTTGAAGGCGATATATTTCGTGAAGCCGGCCAACGCTAGGCTTGGCCGGTTGACGGTCGGCTCGATGATCGTCCGCCCCAAGCCGTTCCCCCCGGCGACCAGCCTCATTTCCAACGGCTCAGCCTGTTCCCTGAAGAATCGCTCGGTCGTGACCTTCTCGCGCGTGGGTTTTCTCTTCGTCGCCATGCTATAAATTGAACTCGGGGCCAAGATAGATTTCCCGTGCGACGGGATCGTCCACGAGAAACTCCGCCTTGCCCTCGCACCGAACGTCCCCCTTGTGAATGATATAGGCGCGGTCGACAAGCTTGAGCGTCTCGCGGACATTGTGGTCGGTGATGAGGATGCCCATCCGCCGCTCCTTGAGCTTGCGCAAAATCTTCTGCACCTCGTATACCGCGATCGGGTCAATCCCGCTGAACGGCTCGTCGAGTAGCAGCATCCGCGGGCTGGTCACCAAAGCCCGGGTGATCTCGAGCCGACGCTTCTCGCCGCCGCTCAGCGTGTACGCCTTGCTCCGGGCCAAGGGGGTCAAATCGAGTTCCTCGAGCAGCGACTTGAGCCGGGCCTTTTGCTCCAGCTTGTCGGAGGTGCAGACCTCAAGGATCGCCAAAATATTCTGCTCCACCGTCAACTTGCGAAACACTGACGGCTCCTGCGTCAGGTAGCCAATGCCCAACCGCGCCCGCTGGTGCATGGGCAGGTTGCCGATCGACTTGCCCTCGAACACCACCTCGCCCTCTTCCGGCTTCACCAGCCCGACGATCATGTTGAACGAGGTCGTCTTGCCCGCGCCGTTCGGGCCCAGCAGGCCGACGATCTCCCCCGGCGACACGGAGAACGTCACGCCGTTGACCACACGCCGTTTTTTGTACGCCTTGGCCAAGCCCTTTGCCTCGAGCAAACTCATCGTGTCCCTGTTTTCATCTCGCCTTGTTTTTTGGTTCCCTCGCGCATTTTTGCGATCGTCTTCGGGTTCAGCGTCATCTTCCAGCGGCCGGTTGCCTTGAGCCGCTTGGTTTGTTGATCAAACACGACCTCCCTGCCGCGCAACTCGCCCTCGGCGGTCTTCAGCACCGGGTCGCCTGTCAGGCGCAACAACCCAGTGCCAAGGTTGTAAATCGCCGCTTGGCCAAGCGCAACCACCTCCGCGCCATCCAACCGCGTCCGGATCTCCACGCTCGGCTTGCCAGTCAAGCGCATCGTCTCATCCGCCGTGGAATAAACCAAGCGGTCGCCCACGTACCGCATCGCGTTTTCGCCGGTCGTTGATACGTCCAAGTCGCCGGATGCATCCAGCGAAACCAAGCCCGCACCCTCCGGGTCGATTCCGACCACAACATTTTGAGCCAGAACCCTCAACCCTTCGTCGCCGCTCAACACCACGTTGCCGGTGAACGTCGCCGAGTCCAACCCCTTGGCCTCCTCAGCCTGCCGATACTCGAACGAATCGCACACAATCAACAGCGGCTCGCCGCTTGGTTCCGTTTTGGCCGGCAACAGAAACCGGGCGTCACCCTTGGGTTGGGGTAGCTGTATCTTCACCCTTCCGCTCGCCCGGAAGACTCCGTCGTCCGGCGACAATTCGACCGAGCGCGCCTGGCCGCTTTGCGTTCCCAGCTTCCATTTGGGTTCGCCCCGCAACTGAATTGTTTTTTGCGCCAAGTCGTAAGTCGCCGTCTGCGCCGTGAGTTGGTCCCCGCCCTGAGCAAGCTTGACGCCGACTTCGGCATTGACCGATTCCACGACACCCCCGCTGCCCTTGGCCAGGCGCACATTCAAAAAACTGCATTGCAACCGTCCTTCGCCACGGGTCAATCGAACCGCGCCGATGTATCTCGCGAAGCCAATGTTCTCCTCGGTCGCAGACTGAAACAAAAAAACATTGGAGCGGATTTCGGCCAACCGGCCTTCGCCGGCCTTTGATGGCTCCTTTTTCGGCGCGTTAAAATCCAGAAATCCCCCCTCCCCCTTGGCGCCCGCCGGGAGTTTCATGTACACATCCCCCTCGGCGTTCACGGTTTGTGAGTCGCGATGAATCATCAGCAGATTGGCCCGGCCGGATCGCTCGCCCATCGTCCAGCTTGGATTGCCCTTGAGCACAATCAAACCGGCGGGCAGGTCGTAGTCAGCCTGCTCGCTGGTGGTTTTGATTTGCCCGGCTTGCAGCACCACACTGCCGGCCGCGCGGATCGTTTGCACCTCCCAGTCGTCCTCCCTCATGCCAACCGCAATCGAGTCGCTGCTCAAGGTGCCGTCGGCATCCTTCACCAAAACCAAGCCGCGAAAAAGCGCCCGGCCCGGCTCGAGTTCAAATTGGCGCGAAGTGATTTGAAGCAACTCCGGCTCGCCGCTGGGTGTGTCTGTTTTTTGCTGCGCTTGGGCAAGCGGCAGGCGGCTTTTTTTGTCCAGCCTGGCTTCGACGCTGCCGAACACGCTCAGCGTCGGCCCGGCTAGGTTCCCGGAAAAGCCGACGCCCTTGAGTTGCATCTGGCCATCGCCTGTGGAGAGCGAGAGTTCGCCGGGCGAACGGATCGTTTTTTTATCCTGATCGTAGAGGCACTCGCTGGCGGTGAAGACGAGATTCGTTTTCCCATCGTCGGTGACTGTGACCAGTCGCGGGTCGGTCAACGCCAACGTGCCGTCCGCCTGAAAAACCGCCTCGGTGCCGGTGAGGATGGAGATTCGGAGACTGTCAGCCGACTTTTCAGTGATGCGAAACCGCCCGGTGCTCGCCGGTGCCTGGCCAAGCGTCTGGCTTGGCTTGGCGGCAACAAGACACGCCACAAAAACCGGGATCACCCATTGCGCCTTCGACAACACGACTGCGGTGAGTGTGAAATCTGCGCGCGGCCTTGCAAAGGTTTTACTGCGCACCATCGAAAAAACTCAGGCCTTTGGCGGCAGTTCGAATTCGTCCGCATGGTACGAGCTGCGGACCATCGGCCCGCTGGCCACGTGCCGGAAACCCATCTCCCGCGCCTTGGCCCCATACTCGTCGAACTTCCCCGGCGTCACGTACTCCACCACCGGCAAGTGGCAGCGGCTCGGCTGCAAATATTGGCCAAGCGTGAGAATGTCGCACTTGGCCAAGCGCAGGTCGGCCATCGCCTCGAGCAGTTCCGACTCCGTCTCGCCGAGGCCAAGCATCAAGCCGGACTTGGTGTAAATCGTTCCGCCGCTCCACGCCTTGGCCTTGCGCAGCACCGTGAGCGACCGGTCGTACTCGGCCCGCGATCGCACGGCCGGCGTCAACCGCCGCACCGTCTCGAGGTTGTGGTTGAAAATCTCCGGCTTGGCCTCAAGCACTCTTTGCAGCGAGTCGTCCTTGTCGAGAAAATCGGGGACAAGCACCTCGATTACGATGCCCGGATTCCGGATGCGAACCGCCTCAATCGTCGCGTGAAAATGATCGGCTCCACCGTCGGGCAAGTCGTCCCGCGCAACGGCGGTGATGACGACGTGCTTGAGCTTCATCCGGAACGTCGCCTCGGCGACCCGCTCGGGTTCATCGCCTTCAAGCGGCAACGGCTTGGCGGTATTCACCGCGCAAAAACCGCAGGCACGCGTGCAGCGATCTCCGGCAATCATGAATGTCGCCGTGCCCTTGCTCCAGCACTCCCAATGGTTCGGGCACTTGGCGCTCTCGCAGACCGTGTGCAGGTTCAACTCGTCGAGCAAACTGCGCGTGCGCGTGAAGGCGCTGCTGCTCGGCAGCTTCAGTCGAAGCCACCCGGGAATGCGTTTGCGCTGTTGAAGTGTGACCGTATCAGGCATCCGTTTAGATCGCTAACTGAGTTCGTTCCAAAATTGCGCCAACTCGGACGCCCCGAAGTCGGCCAGCATCTCTCCGTCGACCTCGATCACAGGGGCGCTGCTCTGGCCGCTCAGCCGCACCATCTCGTCCCAAGCGGCGTGGTCGGACGTCACGTCGAGCGCGTTGTATTTGATCTTGTTGCGGTCAAGCCACTCCATTGCCTCAACGCACCAACCGCAGAACGGCTTGATGAAAAGTCGGACTGTCGTGGGTTGGTACATCACCTTGGCCTTGGCCAAGCGCACTTTGCGGCCAAAGCCAAGCCAGCGCAATATCATGCGCCGCTCACCTCTGCGTTGGGAGTGTCGTACATCGGTTACAGGGTCGGGCCGAGCATCCACGGGGCGAACTCCTCGTCGCCCATGCCGGCGAGTTCGCTCTTGGTTTTTTCGCCACCGGCAACGGCGAGAATCTTGTCGTAAATCCGTCGGCCAACCTCCCCGACCGTCTCGGTGCCATCGAGAATCGTGCCGGCGTTGATGTCCATGTCCTCCTCCATCCAGTTGTACATCGGGGAGTTGGTGGCGATCTTGATGCACGGCGACGGTTTGCAGCCATACACGCTGCCGCGCCCGGTGGTGAACACGCCGACGTTGCAGCCGCCGCTGACGAGGCCGGTCATGCTTACCGGGTCGTTGCCGGGCGTGTCCATGAA
>DQOE01000042.1 GCA_015658765.1 Verrucomicrobiota bacterium
GTGCCGCTGCTCGGGAAAATCTACGGCACGGTCAAGCAGGTCAACCAGGCGTTCACGTCCGAGAAAAAATCCAGCTTCCAACAGGTGATCATGGTCGAGTTTCCGCGCAAGGGACTGTACTCGGTCGGCTTTGTCACGGCGGAGCAGGTGAAAACCGATGAGGGCGAAAGCATCATCAGCATTTTCGTGCCGACCACGCCAAACCCCACCACCGGCTTCCTGCTCGTGCTGCCGGAGAGCAAAGTGGTCAAGCTCGACATGTCGGTCGCCGA
The DNA here is from genome assembly GCA_015658765.1 of Verrucomicrobiota bacterium. Lineage (GTDB taxonomy): Bacteria > Verrucomicrobiota > Verrucomicrobiia > Limisphaerales > UBA1096 > UBA1096. The sequence goes on from DQOE01000042.1 coordinate 273, forward strand.
GGGCATCAAGTACATCGTCAGCCTCGGCGCTGTGCCGCCGGAAAACGCGAGCGGCATTCAGGCGGCGTTCAAGTCACAGGCGGCGAGAATGCTGGCCGATGGATGAGCGCGCCACCGGCCTGGTCCTGCGTGTTTTTCCGCTGACGGAAACCAGCCTCGTCGTTCATTGGCTCAGCCCCGGGGCCGGCCGCATCGGCACCGTGGCCAAGGGCGCGCGCCGGGCCAAGTCGCCGTTTCGGGGCAAGCTCGACCTGTTTCACCTGGCGGAGTTCAGCTTCCGCCGCAGCCGCCGCTCCGAACTTCACACGCTTTGCGAAGTTGTGCTGACGGAGTCGTTCCCCAACCTGCGCACCGATGTCGATCTGCTCGACTGCCTCGCCCGCGCCACGAAATTGCTGACGCGATCGACCGAGGAGCAGACGCCCCTCCGGGCCGAGTTCGACTTGATGCTGGAACTGGTGCGGCGGCTCAACGGCGGCGGGGCGGGGGAGTTTTGGCTCAGCGTGTTCGAGGTCAAGTTTCTCGCGAGCCAAGGGCAGGAGCCGGACTGGGCCAAGGCCAAGCTCGACCCCGGCACACGCGCCGTCGCCGCAAAAATGGCCGCCGCCGACTGGGCCGACTTGGCCAGGCTGCGGCCGAGCGCGGTGCAGCTTCGCCGCCTGGCCGGTTTCCTCGACCCCTTCATTCGCCACCACGTTGGCCCGATCAAGCCCTTGGCCAAGCGTGCGGACTGAGACCGGCTTACGCTTCGAACGTCAGCTCGTCGCTGGCCAAGCGCACGCGGATGTGGTCGCCCGGCTTGAAGTCGCCGTCGAGCAGCCGCGTGGCCAGCGGGTTGAGCAACTGCTCCTGGATGGTGCGCTTGAGCGGTCGCGCGCCGAACTGCGGATCGTAGCCCTCCCGGGCCAGGTGCCGCTTGGCCTCGTCGCTGATCTCGAGCGTGAGTTGCTGCGCCTCGAGCCGCTTGGCCACTGCCCGCAACTGGATGTCGATGATGACCGCGAGTTGCTCCTCGTCGAGGCTGTGGAACACGATCGTGTCGTCGATGCGGTTGAGGAACTCCGGCCGGAAATGCGCCTTCAACTCGGCCTCGACTTTCTGCTCCATGTCCAGCCGGTCGGTGCCGTCCGTTTTGCCGTCGAGAAAATGTTCCTGAATGATATGCGAGCCGATGTTGCTGGTCATGATGACGATGGCGTTGCGGAAGTCGACCGTGCGGCCCTGGCCATCGGTAAGCCGCCCATCGTCGAGTACCTGCAGGAAAACGTTGAAGACATCCGGGTGGGCCTTCTCGATTTCGTCGAACAGCACCACGCTGTACGGCTTGCGCCGGACGGCCTCGCTGAGTTGTCCACCCTCCTCGTGGCCGACGTAGCCCGGCGGCGCGCCGATGAGCCGCGCAACGGTGTGTTTCTCCATGTACTCGCTCATGTCGATGCGGATCATCGCCGATTCGTCGTCGAACAGAAACTCGGCCAGTGCGCGGGCGAGCTCGGTCTTGCCGACGCCGGTTGGCCCCATGAAAATGAATGAGCCAATCGGGCGATCCGGATCCTGCAAACCACTCCGGGCTCGGCGCACTGCATCGGCGACGGCGCGCACCGCCTCGGCTTGGCCGACGACACGTTCGCCGATGTGCTCCTCCATCTCGACGAGTTTTTGCCGTTCGCCCTCGAGCATCTTGGTCACGGGGATGCCGGTCCACGCGGCGACCACCTCGGCGATGTTCTCGTCGGTGACTTCCTCCTGCAACAGGCGCTTGGCCTGTCCGGATTGCTTCAGCGCCTCCTGCATGTCGGCCAGTTTTTTCTCGAGGCCAGGGATGGTTTCGTAGCGGATTTGCGCCGCTTGGTTGAGGTCGCCGTCTCGCTCGGCTTGTTCCTGTTCGCGATGGGCTTCCTCAAGTTGGCTATTGACGATGCTGACGGCGTCGATGGACGCTTTCTCGTCTTGCCAACGCGCCTTCAACTCGTTGGATTCCTCCTTCAAGTTGGCCAAAGTTTCCTCCAGCTTGGCCAGGCGCTCCCTGCTGGCGGCGTCCTTCTCCTTTTTCAGCGCCGTGCGCTCGATCTCGAGCTGCATGATCTGGCGCTCGAGTTGGTCGATCTCGGTCGGCATCGAGTCGAGTTCCATCCGCAGGCGCGCCGCCGCCTCGTCGATGAGGTCGATCGCCTTGTCCGGCAAAAACCGGTCGGTGATGTAGCGGTCGGACAGGGTTGCGGCGGTGACGAGTGCGGTGTCCTGAATACGAATGCCGTGGTGCACCTCGTAGCGTTCCTTGAGTCCGCGCAAAATGGCGATGGAGTCCTCGACGGTTGGCTCGTCCACTTTCACCGGCTGGAAGCGGCGCTCGAGGGCGGGGTCTTTCTCGATATGTTTGCGGTACTCGTCGAGCGTGGTCGCGCCGATGCAGCGAAGTTCGCCGCGGGCGAGTTGCGGCTTGAGCATGTTGGCGGCATCGGTTGCGCCCTCGGCGGCGCCGGCGCCGACGAGCGTGTGCAGTTCGTCGATGAACAAAATAATCTGACCGTCGCTGGAGGTGATTTCCTTGATGAACGCCTTGAGGCGATCCTCGAATTCGCCTCGATACTTCGCGCCGGCAATCATCGCGCTGAGATCCATCGCGATCAGCGTCTTGTTGTTGAGTGACTCCGGGACGTCGCCGCTGACGATGCGCCGGGCCAGGCCCTCTGCGATGGCGGTCTTGCCGACGCCCGGCTCGCCGATGAGCACCGGGTTGTTCTTCGTGCGGCGGCTGAGTACCTGCATCACACGGCGAATCTCCTCGTCGCGGCCGATGATCGGATCGATTTTGCCCTGCCTGGCCAGGGCGGTGAGGTCGCGGCCGTATTTTTCCAGCGCCTGATACTTGTCCTCCGGGTTGGCATCGGTGACGCGCTGGTTGCCTCGCACTTGGCCAAGCGCATCGAGCAGGGTGTCGCGCCGGAAGTTGTGCTTTTTGAACACGCGGCCAAGCGCCGAACCGCCCTTGGCCAACAGGCCAAGCAGCAGGTGCTCGGTGCTGACATACTCGTCGGCCAGCTGCGTCGCCTCGGCCTGTGCGGCGTCGAGCGCCTGCTTCAACTCGGTGCTGAGGTACAGGTCGGCGGTGCTGGCGCCCTGCACCTTGGCGCGCCGGGCCAGCTCGGCCTCGAGATCGGCCTGCAGGTTGGCCAGGTCCACCCCGATTCGCTGGAGCAGGGTGGGGATGATGCCGTCCTGCTGCCGTGCCAGGGCCAGGGCGAGGTGCTCGCCATCGACCTGCTGCTGCGAGTGTTGATGCGCCAGTTCCTGCGCCGCCTCCAGCGCTTCCTGTGATTTGGTTGTCAGTTTATCCAGTCTCATAATGTCTGTTGATGCGAATCGAACGCGGTCCGCATGACTCAATCAGAACTGATTTATACCACAAGTCGAGCTAATGGGGAACACAAAAAAACCGGGCAAAGGCCCGGCGTGGGAAGGCTGTTTTTCGTGAAATCAGCGGCGTTCCGAGATGCTGCCCGGGATGCCGTGTTCCCAGGGGCGGGGCGTGTTCCACGGGCGGGCGGACTTGTTTTCGGGGTCCGGCCCGATGCATCCCGCGGTCAGACCCAA
>DQOE01000164.1 GCA_015658765.1 Verrucomicrobiota bacterium
ACTCGTTGTTGATTGAAGGTCAATCAGCACGGAAGAAAGGAAACAGAAAATGGCACACTTCGTGAAACTGACACAGGCTTCGCCGAGCGGTTGTACCGAGGATGATTCCAGGATTCTGTTCAACCTCGACACGGTCATCTCCGTTGAACCGGTGGGTGACCAGACAATGATCCAGACCCGATGGGGACGGATGACTGTCAGCGAGGATCTGGACACGATCCTGAATCTGGCGAACGCCGACCGGGGTGGCTTCAAGGCCCCCCAACTCGATTCGTTCACGCGAATCAACGAGGAGTCACTCTCCTTGTAACGCACGGGCGAAGGCCCGATTTGGAAATACTGAATAAGAACTGACCCGCAGCCGGTTGCTCCCAAAAGGACGCTGGCTGCGTTTTTTTTGGGTGGGGCTTTCGCGGGAGCGTTTTGGGGTGCGGTTCTCTGCACCGCTTTGGGGACAGTACAATGAGCCGGTTGTTTGCCAGTTCAAAATAATCCTGTCCATCCATGTTCCAATTTGGTCAGGAAAAATAAACAAGGGTGGACAGGATAGACAGGATTGGAGTGACCACCAAGCGCACTTGGCCAAGCCCGTTCACCCTCATCCGGCCTTCGGCCACCTTCTCCCTCGAGGGAGAAGGAATTCTCTGGTTTCATTCGTGTTTCTTCGCGTGAATTCGCGGTTGAAAACAAAACATCCAGCCAAGCGCTACCGGCGTTGGAAGTAGCCTCTTTGTTTTTCGCTGATAGGCATGTTGAGGCGTTCCATCACCTGCATCATGTCCTCCCAGACGTGGCGCTTGATCACCCACGACTGGTTGCGCAGCAGGTAGGACGGGTGGAAGGTGGGCATCACCGGCACGCCCCGGTACGCCTGCCAGTTGCCACGCAGTCGCGTGATGCCGGACGGCATTTTGCCGAGCAGCCCCTCGACGGCGGTTCCGCCCAGCGCGACCATCACCCTGGGCTGGATGATCTCGATCTGCCGCTTGACCCACGGGAAACAGGTTTCCATTTCCTCGGGGCGCGGCTTGCGGTTGCCGTAAACCTTGCCGGGCGTGTCGGGGCGGCACTTGAGGATGTTGGCGATGTACACCTTGTCGCGATCCAGCCCGGTGGCCTCGATGATCTTGGTCAGCAACTGGCCGGCAGCGCCGACGAACGGTTCGCCCTCCTTGTCCTCGTCCAGCCCCGGCGCCTCGCCGATGAGCATCAACTCCGCATGGACGGTGCCGACGCCGAACACGACCTGCGTTCGCGTCGATACGAGGTGCGCGCACTGGGCGCAGGCCAGCGCCTCGTCGCGCAGCTTGGTCATCGCGGATTCTTTATCGGCGGCGGAGAGCTTGGGCGAATCGTAAACGCTTGGCTCGTCGGGGTGCTGCGCGATGATGGTTGGTGCCGCTTGGCCAAGCGGGGCGGTCGTGGTTTTTTGTGCGGCCGGCGTGGCCAGGCGCAACAGCGACTCCGGCGACGCATCGACGTAGCGCACGCCCCGCTGCTTGAGCGACTCGAGGTGACCAATGGTGGCGTCGAGCAGTTGATGATATGCGCCGGGCATCGACGAACAAGGTAGGCCAAGTCGCTGCCCGGGCACAGGCCAAGTTATTCACCGGCGCAACGCTACGGCTTGCTCACTGGACGATCTGCTTCTGCGTGGCGAGCAACTCGAGCGCCGTGACCTCGTCGCCCTCCGTGAGCTTGGAGAACCCGACGATGTCGGTGAAGACAATGGGGGCCAAGCGGCGCGTATGTTGTCGTGTATCCACGGAAACTGTCCGCGAACCGCAGCCGCTTGACCAAGCGCATGAAAGCAAAACCCAGCGGGCAAGCACGGCTTCCCGTGCGTCCTTGCCAAGCGGGGGTGGATTCCCGTAGGTTTCCCGCCGCTTTTGGGAATGAAGGTTTACATCAACGGCAAATTTTACAGCGAGCAAAACGCGAAGGTGTCGGTGTTCGACCACGGGCTGCTTTACGGCGACGGCGTGTTCGAGGGCATCCGGGCGTACCACGGCCGGTTGTTCAAGCTGAAGGAGCACATCGACCGGTTGTTCTGCTCGGCCAAGGCGATCCTGCTCGACCTGCCGATGACGCATGCGGAGTTGATGGAGGCCACGCTCGAGACGTGCCGCCACAACAAGCTCAACGACGGCTACATCCGATTGGTGGTGACTCGCGGCCGCGGTACGCTGGGCCTGAACCCCAACCGCTGCTCCGACCCGCAGGTGATCATCATCGCCGGCAAGATCCAGCTTTACCCGCCGAGCCTTTACAAAAAAGGCATGGAGATCGTGACGGTGGCGACGACGCGCAACCATCACAACGCGGTCAACCCGGCCATCAAGTCGCTGAACTATCTCAACAACATCATGGCCAAGATCGAGGCGAACATCGCCGGGTACGAGGAGGCGATCATGCTCAACGCGGAGGGCTACGTGGCCGAGTGCACCGGCGACAATATTTTCATCCTCAAGGACGGGCGGGTGTTCACGCCGCCGCTGTCGTCCGGCGCGCTGCACGGCATCACCCGCGGCACGGCGATCGATCTGCTGGCCGAGCTTGGGGTGCCAACTTCCGAGCCGAACATGACGCGGTACGACCTGTTCAACGCCGACGAATGTTTCCTCACCGGCACCGGCGCGGAGATCGTGCCGGTGGTGAAGATCGACCAGCGGGTCATCGGCAACGGCAAGCCGGGGCCGGTCACGAAGAAGGTGGTCAAGGCGTACCACGAGCTGACCAAGGTCTCCGGCGAGCGGATCGCCAAGCGCTGAGCGCTCTGGGGCAAGGATGGCTGTCTCCAGCCGTCCGCGACGGGGGCTTTTGCCACGGCCGGCCCGGAGAGCCAGCCCCACCCCGCGCTTGGCCAAGTTTGCAAGGGGCAATTTGCCAGCCTTGTGTCTTTGATTCTGGCAGGTTTTGTGCTATGTTTTCTGCGTTTTTGAGGGGTCAAACAGCTTGGCCCGGTTGAACTAACAGTACGAACGACAATTTTTTCCCGGACGGATGCTCTGCGATATTTGCAAGGAAAAGGAGGCGACGGTTCACTTGACCCAGATGGTTGAGGGGAAGACCAAGAAGATCGACCTGTGCGAGAGTTGCTCGAAAGCCAAGGGCGTGGACGACCCCACCGGCTTTTCGCTGGCCGACCTGTTGCTGGGCCTCGGCGCCTCGCAGGAGATGGAGGAGTCCGGCAGCACCACGGGGAAATGCCCCAAGTGCGGCTTCAGCCAGACGGATTTCAAGAAGACCGGCCGGCTGGGTTGCCCGGACTGTTACGACCACTTCACGGAGGGGGTGGAGAGCCTACTCAAGAGCATGCACAAGGGCACGCGCCACGTTGGCAAGGCGCCGGCGGTCTGGCAGCAGACGAAGGTGTACGTGGATCGGCTGCACTCGTTGCAATCCAAGCTGGACAAGGCAGTGGCCAAGGAGGATTACGAAAAGGCGGCGCAGTTGCGCGACGAGATTTCCCGGGTCAAGTCGGAGTACTCCGAGTCCACCATTTCCTGAGCGATGAACATACAGGATATCCTTTCCAAGCCAGAGGATGCGGCCGGTCGCGAGGGGCCCTCCAACAAGATCGTCCTGTCCAGCCGCGTGCGACTGGCCCGCAACCTCGCCACCATGCCGTTCCCCGGCTGGGCGAAAAAATCGGTGCGCGTGGAAACCTTCAAGCACATCCGCGACAACGTGATGGAGGTGGATCCGATGCGGGATGCCTTTCACACCGGCATGGAGGAGTTGTCCACGCTGGACAAGCAACTGCTCGTCGAGCGCCATTTCATCAGCCGGGAGCACGCCGCCAAGACAGCCGGCAGCGGCATGGTGCTCAGCGGCGACGAGGCCCTGTGCGTGATGATCAACGAGGAGGATCACCTGCGCATGCAGGCCCTGCTGCCGGGATTGCAGGTGGACAAAGCCTGGATGGCGATCGACCAGTTCGACACCGCGCTGGAGTCCAACCTCGACTACGCCTTCTGCGAGCGACGCGGCTACCTGACCGCCTGCCCCACCAACCTTGGCACCGGCATTCGCGTCAGCGCGATGCTGCACCTGCCAGGGCTGGTCTTGAGCGAGCAGATTAACCAGATCATCCAGGCGGTCAACAAGCTTGGCCTGGCCGTCCGCGGCCTGCACGGCGAAGGCACGGAGGCGCTGGGCAACGTCTTCCAGGTCTCCAACCAGATGACCCTCGGCGAGACGGAGTCGGACATCGTCGAGCGGCTCAACAAAGTGCTGTTGCAGATCATCGACCACGAGGAGAACGCCCGGGCCAAGCTCCTCGAGAACAAGGCCAAGATGATTTACAACCACATCGGCCGGGCCTACGGCATCCTGGCCAATTCCCACAGCATCTCCTCCAAGGAGACCATGAATCTGCTGTCGCTCTTCCGGCTCGGCATCGACCTGTCCCTGTTCCCCGGCAACAAGCCGGCGTTGACCGAGGAGCTGTTCATCATCACCCAGCCGGCGCACCTGCAGAAAACCCGGGCGGGCAAACTCTCCGCCGAGAAGCGGGACATCCTCCGGGCCAACCTGCTGCGGAGCCGGCTCTTGAAGGTGGATCGCCCGGCCACGCCAGACACCGGGAAAACAGAGGAGAATGGCGAATAAACCCAGCGCTTGGCCAAGCGCAGCGGCGGCCATTCCCAAGCTGGACAAAACCCGCCGGGGCGTCCAGACTGGCTGAGTATTTTTATGAGTGACGAGTCAATGAACAACTTCACCCCGCGCGCCCAGCAAGTGCTGGCGCTGGCGCGGAAGGAGGCCGACCGCTTCAACCACAGCTTCGTGGGCACCGAGCATCTGCTGCTGGGCCTGATCAACCTTGGCCAGGGCGTCGCCGTCAATGTCCTCCAAAAAATGGGCCTCGACTTGGAGACCGTGCGCCTCGAGGTCGAGAAACAGGTCGGCACCGGCCCGGACCAGAAACTGGCCGGCAACATCCCGTACACCCCGCGCGTCAAGAAAGTGCTCGAGCTTTCCAAGAAGGAAGCCAAGGCGCTGCACCACACCTACGTCGGCACCGAGCACATCCTGCTGGGCCTGCT
>DQOE01000229.1 GCA_015658765.1 Verrucomicrobiota bacterium
GCGATGCGGCGCACGACCGCCTGCTGCTCGCCACTCAACCCGGCCAGCGCGGGGTCGTCCGGTATCTTCGTTCCTGCCTTCCGTGTGAATGTCGCTACGGTGCGATTTTCCTTTGTAAGATATTTTTGGGCCACGCGCCGGATGTCCTCCGCCGTGACCTCGAGAATACTAGGGATTTCGGTATTGATCGATTTCCAGTCGCCACCTCCTTCGTACTGAATCAATTGCACCAGTAAATGAAAGTTCGATGAAGCACGGCGCACTGCCATCGCGGCAAAATTGTTTTTAACCTTCTGTAACTCTCGCGCGGAGACTGGCTCATTCTCCAACCGCTCGACCTCTGCGTAAATCGCCGCCTCGACGTCGCCCGGTGTTTTCGGTTCCTTCGCCTCACCGCCGATGTTAAACATACCGGCATACTTTCGCGCCATTTGATGGGCGAACGCCGACGTGGCCACTTCGTCGCCAAGCACGAGCGCCTTGTGCAACCGACCGGAGCGTCCGGACAACACCGCCGCGAGCACCTCCAAAGCGTAGGCGTCGGGATGCCCCGCCGCCGGCGTATGCCACAGGATGTCCACCTGCGGATTAGCCTCCGCCTCGGCGTTCATTCGCTTCTCAACTTTCTGTGCCACTTCCTCGGTGACGACCTCGGGCGGATTGCGTTTGCCTCGCGGGATGCGCTCGAAGTAGCGCTCGCAGAGCTTGGCCGCCTCGTCGGCCTTAAAGTCGCCAACGAGTATGAGAGTGATGTTTTGCGGCGCATAGTGCAGAGCATAAAACTCGTCTGCCTGCGCCTTCGTGATGGCCGGGATGTCCGACGGCCAGCCGATCACTGGCCAGCCGTACGGGTGCGACTCCCAGAACATCGCCTCGAGCGATTCCTGGAATTTACCAAGCGGCGTGGACTCGGTACGCATGCGCCGCTCCTCGAACACCACGTCTCGCTCGGCGTAAAACTCGCGGAACACCGGCCGCAGCAGCCGCTCCGACTCCATCCACGCCCAGAGCTCGAGCTTGTTCGACGGCACGGTGATGAAGTAGCCGGTCATGTCGTTGGACGTGAAGGCGTTCATGCCGGACGCGCCGGCGGTAGTGTAGATGCGGTCGAACTCGTTCTTGACGAGCACCTCGCGCTGCGCGGCGATCAGATCCTTGAACTCGGCCTCGAGTTCGCGGTAGCGCTTGGTCTTGTTTTCCGGCTTGGCCATGTCGTCGATCTCGCCGCGCCGCAGGGCCAGCCGCATCTTGGCCTCCTCCCGGCGCATGGCGTCGCGCACCACTTCCTGCTGATCAATGATCTCGGCGTCGCGCTTGGCATCGCTCGTGCCGATGGTCGGCGTGCCCTTGAACATCATGTGCTCGAAGAGGTGCGCGATGCCGGTAATGCCGGGGCGCTCGTTGACGCTGCCGACGCGCGCCACCCATCCGCCGGCGATGGCCGGCGAGTGGTGCCGCTCGATCATGAGCAGTTTCATGCCGTTGGAGAGCGTGCGCTCATCAACCGGCACTTGCTGCGCCTGGCCAAGCGCCACTCCGGCGAGGGTGATTGCCAGGCCAAGCGCTTGGCCAAGCGCCCGGCGGCGGGGTCGTTGTATTCCTGTTTTTGATTTCACGGTTAAAGTGCTGCTGGCTGTTAGCGGACTGCCGCCGTCCGACCAATCGGCGTCGTGGATGTGATCGACTTCGCGGTTGCAGTAGGGACAAAAATAGATACCGTGTTTCTGTTCTTCCTCGTCCAGATTGAGGCTCTTGCGGCAGATCGCGCGACGGTTTCCGGGACCAGTTTTTCCTCCATCTCGACACTCTCGTGTTCGGGCAATACCTCCTCTGTGGATGCTTCGGGTTCGCCCGCACTTGGCTCGGGTTCCGGTTGCTCAGCGGGTGATGAAGCGCTTGGCTTGTCTTCGCTGCTGCTGAACCAGCCACCGAACTTGCCCATCAGGCCGGTGCCCGGCTTGTCCTTGGCCTTGGCCTGTTTGCCAAAGTTCAGGTGATCCGCTTCCTGTTCGCAGTAGGGGCAAAAATAGATGCCAAGGCGCTGCTCCTCGCCGTCGAGCTTGCCCTTGGCGTTGAGGTCCGCACCCATGTCGATCTGGAAGTGCGAGATGCGATCCCAGTCGCTGTAGACGCTGAGGTGCAGCGGCGAGCGGCTCTCCTCGTTGCGGCAGTTGACGCTGGCGCCCTCCGCGTGCAGACGCTTCACCAGCCCCAGCTTGTTGTACTGGATCGCCTTGAGCAGTTCCTGGTCTAGCTTGGCTTGGTTCACGGCATCCGTTGACCACGCGATTAGCCGCCAAAACCAGCGGCCAATCAATCCCAATCCCTCATTCCGGGGCCGTGTCCGGGATGCCGAACACCGTCAGGCCAAACACGATCAGCAAAATCCCGAACACCAGCCGAAACCAGCCCTTGGCCGCAAGCCGGCGCGGCTTGGCCAGCATCCACTGGATCATGTCACGCATGCGCCACGGCGAGATCACCATCCACATCGACATGACGATGATCATGTACGCCCAAACGGCGAACACCAGCCGCCACTCCGACATGTGCGCCACCGGCGTCTCGAGCATGTAGTGGCGCTGCGTGTCGAGCATCAGCTTGGCCAGCAGCAGCATGAAAACCGCCAGGCCGCGCACCGCCAAAAAATCCCGCAGATAAATGCACGAGCCGATCCCCACCGCGCCGAAGCCGATGTAAAACCAATGCTTGATTTCCCGGTAGTCCGCCATGTCCTCGGACTGGATGTTCCAGAGAAACCAAGCCGTGGCGGCGAGAATCAACACGTAGCCGGGCGCGTTGGCGCGGGGGAACGCCCGCATCGCCTGGCCAACCGCAGCCGGCCTGGCCAGGCTGTAGCCGGAGAGCGCCGCCAGGAACACGCCAAGCAAAACCGACAAGTTGGCCAGGCTCACCTGGCTGTTCATCTTGATGCCGATAGGGGTAAAAACACCGCCAATATAGAGAAACATGCCGACAAACACTAGCAGGAAACCGAACAGCGGCATCGACGCCGACGACTCTTTTGTTTGCTCTTTCACGAGTCAGTTTAAATTCACGATGGCCGGGTCGCCGTACAGGGTAAACGAGCCGTTGCGGGTGATTTTCAATTCCATCAGCTCTCCGCGGAACCGGTTGCCGCCGTCGAACACCACGATCTTGTTGCACCGCGTGCGCCCCTCCATACGGGCGGCATTGCGGCGGCTTGGCCCCTCGACGAGCACCTCCATTGTTTTGCCGACAAATCTCTCATATCGCCTGGCCCCCATCTCATCGATCGCCGCGAGCACCATCGCGTGCCGCTGCTCGATCAACTCCCTCGGCAGTTGGTTCTCCATTGCGGCCGCCGGCGTGTCGCGGCGCGTGGAGTACTTGAAAACAAACGCATTGTCGAACTGAACCTCGCGGCAGAGCGACATCGTCGCCTCAAACTCCTCCTCCGTCTCGCCGGGAAACCCGACGATGATGTCCGTCGTGACGCCGATGCCCGGCCTGACGGCACGCAGCTTGCCGACGATCTCCAAAAACCGCTCGCGCGTGTAGCCGCGGTGCATCCGCTTGAGCATCGCGTCGCTGCCGCTCTGCACCGGGATGTGCGCGCTTTCGCAGAGCTTGGCCAAGCGCCCGTACGCCTCGATCAAGTCGTCGCCGTAGCCCTTGGGGTGCGGCGAGGTGAAGCGAATCCGGTCCAGCCCGTCGATCCCGTGCACCGCCTCGATCAACTGCACGAACGCCGACTTGCCGTCCCGCTCGCCGATCTCGCGGCGGCCGTAGCTCGTCACGATCTGCCCGAGCAGTGTCACCTCGCGCACGCCGCGGTTCACCAGCTCGCGGCACTCACTGACGATGTCGTCGATCGACCGGCTCCGCTCCCGGCCGCGCGTGTCTGGCACGATGCAGAACGTGCAAAACTGGTTGCACCCCTGCATGATGCTGACGAATGACGTGACTGACTTTTTGTCGCTCGCGCCGTTGAGCAGATGCTCGCGGATCGTCGCCTCGCTGCCCTTCTCCTCGCCAGTATCGACCACTCCCCCGGTACGGCCGGCCAACAGATCGCCGATGTGATCGGCCGTGCGATGAAATTTTTGCGTGCCGACCACGAGGTCCACGTCCGGCAGCTTGTCGATCAGCTCCCGCC
>DQOE01000035.1 GCA_015658765.1 Verrucomicrobiota bacterium
GCTTCCATCGGGTTGTCTGTCGCGTGGATTGCAGCCCTGCTGAATGAGGTCGGAGCCGCTTTGTTAATGGCCGCCCGAATCGCACGTTTGATTAGAACATCGGTGTGATGAACCTGCGGGTAGCGTTTGGCGACCTTGGCCGCGCTCATATTGTCGGGCAGTGGGCCGGGTTCGGGTGCATTGCGGCACAGGAAAGCAAGTGTCGGCCCTATCGTCTCTTCCCGCCCTTTTTCGTTCCAGTTTCCTCCACGTGTCCGCTGGATCACCCTTTCGCGGGCGGCCCCATCCAGACGGATCTCTTGCTCGATCGTGAACCGTTCAGCGATTTTTTGACGGGCGATTTCTTCCAGTTCGGGACTATCGCAATCATCGCGAAGAACGATGATGGTCAGGTCTTTGGCAAGCGGGCAATCCTCCTCCATCGCGGCCTCTTCAAGACAGGTGACGGCTTTCATGAAAGGATGACTGTCGGGCCAGCGCAGCATCAGGTCGTAAGGCATCCCCCATTTGTTCCGTACCAGATAGTGATGCAGGCCCAATAGCGTGATGTTTTCGGGAAGATCGTTGCGCTGCGCCTTGATTGCGAGCCGTTTCAATTCGGCCAGATAGTCGCGTGGGGCGTCTGTGTCGGGGGCAACGTCGGTGCCTGTCGGAATGCCTGCCCGATGTCCTTTGTGATAGCAAAGGTGATAGGCAAACGCGAAAAACTCGTCCTCAAGGCAAGGGCGATAGAACCCACGCGGATCGCGGCTGCGGCGGGCCAGAATCGACAGCGCCCGCGCCGGTTGATAGTAGGGCATCCCGTTATAGGATGTCCCTGAACGCCCTTCGGCTGAGTAGTAATCGCACTTGATCTTCCCCGGATAGGCCGAAGAAACATCCAGCGCGGCCATCACATCCTTGGCCGCAATCAGGTGATCCACGTCTTTCGTATAACCCGCTTCTTCGGACTGCTCCATCGGCACCTCGGCCGCCCACCGCAACACGACATAGGCGATGCCCCGTTCTTCATAGGCAGCATAGACCGAGGCCAGATTACTGGTCTTGAAGCGGACGGTGCCTTTCTTCAGGCGTGCATGTGCAAACCGCGTCTTTAGGGCCAAATGGTGCCAGAAGTTTGGGCGAGCTTGTGTCGTGGACATGGTGACCGATCTCACTCCAAGGGGGTCATGGCAATGCGTTGCTTGGTGGAGGGGGGACGTTTGAGCAAGCTGTCAATGCGGGACTGAAACTCGTCAGCGGATGCTGGGTGATTTGCGGCCTGTCTGACCTTTTCAGTCCATACATTGCGCAACCCATCCTGATCTTGTTCAGGCGCCTTGCGGATGAAATAGGCCACAAGGTGTTCCAGCAACCAATCGGAGCGCGGCACGCTGAAACCGGCATATTGCCAGTCGATAATGCTAAACTGTTCGGGGCTGGCGCCATTGTTGGCGATATAGATGTTTTCATCGCGCCCATCGGCATTGAAGGCACCGGTTTCGTACATCGCGCAAATGGCGGGAATGGCGACCAATGCGGCCTGCTGGTAATCGATATCGGTTTCCTGCGACATCTCGAGGATGTTTTTGTATCCTTCTAGGAACTCGATCAACACGCCCGAGCCATTCACAAGGCCAAACTTGCGATTTTCCCAAAAGGCATAAACCTTTGGCGTGGGAATGCCGCGGGCTTGGGCCTTGGAGTAGTTTATGAATTCGGTATAGGCGTATTTACGGTGTTTCAGGCGCGAAATGGGGTTTCGAAGCGGAAAGATTTTGATGACTGCGCTGGTCCCATCCAAGCCATCAGCCTTGATCTTGGTGACAAGTCGCTGGCGCGCCTTTTTCAACAAGGTGGCTTGTGGGTCAGGGTCGTCAAAGCGGGGGTTCGGCAGCGTTTCCATCAGGTGCTTTGCCGCCGCATCACTGACCAGCGGCGTGAACCAGAACGTGGTTCCATCCGTCCGGCGACACTCCTGACAACCCTGAAAGCTGAGAGAGGCTTTTGACGTGGGACAGACCATTACACACTCCGTTCCCGAGCGAGAAGCAAAAAAACGCCCACGACCAGATGGCCGGAGGCGTTGGAAAGAGAATCAGGCCAAGAGATTACTCGGACTTTTCTTTCTTCTCTTGAACGATCTCTTCGCCGGTTTCCTGGTCGACAACTTTCATCGACAGGCTCCAACACCCTCGGAGTTCCTGCTGCCCAAGCGCATTTCACCCCGAAAGCCAAGTGCAAGGCGCAATCGATCGACTTGAGGAAGATCGCACGGTGATTTGCGTGGCCCATCATCTGCACAAACCGGGCAGTCGAGCGATTGAAAGGACAACTTTCTGAAGCGGTCTAAGACTGTAGGTACCAAAGGGGCTGGATATATCATTATCGATTTCGAGCATTACATATATTGAAAGTACAACTAGGGGTTATTGTTCATTTCGTATATTTGGGTTGCCCAATGAAGAAGATCATTCGGATCCTTCCACGCGAAATTTTAAGAACGGATGGTCCGACATGGTGCTATTCTATCCAATATTTCTTAAGCCAAGGGGATGGGCGAATACGACGCCACCATTTCCCGCTTTCCCCGATCAGGGCATCCGGTGGGTTGGGGTTACCGTGGAAGATGATTACCCGTGAATTTTCCGGGATCCCGGGAGATTGGAACCACGACTTGGGCCAGGAAGGAACACAATGGTATTTAAAACTCGGACACCATTCATCAGGCCAGAATTTCAGTATCCCCAGTTTTCGAATTTCAGAGGACAGGTAAGCCTGTTCGTGCCTGAATTGTTTTCTGATCTCGACGAAATTATCCGTGAAATTCTTGAGTATGTGCGGATATCTCCCGATCTCAAACCTAAACACGGAAGAGTTTCCGATCATCCTGGCTGGTCGATGCTTGTCATGGACGATTGCAAATTCAGCTTCATATTCGAACAGGCAATCGATGCTACCAACTATGACGACATCCAAATCAAGGAAAAGCGTTGGGCCGGAAAGATTCCCAAAGTTTTCCGCATACAACGTCAACTTCATCCAACCCCGCTCAGGCAAACCTTCCGGTATGTCAAGTTCAGGAAGCGGTTGGATTTCCACCTCAGGGCGAATCCCCTTTTGAACTTCTGTGAAACAGATAAATCGGAAATCAAGTGTCAGGTTTCTGGCAACCATTCCATAAAGACGGTTGACATATTCGGGGCCGAACTTATCCCCCCACTTCATGCAAATCACATTCACAACATTGGCAGAAATTTTCTTTGTGCTCATCTTGGAATTACATTCAGGCGGGCATTTATCCGTAACAGACAAGTCTGTGCTGTGTATAGTTCATCTCGCAATCGAGGAGCACGTTCTGGCAACGGTCTTTTAACGCACAATAACATAACACGACCTGGACAAACTCAGACTGCCACCACCAACTTTCCAGCATCATCACCTCGACAAACCACAAACAATTGTTGGTATAGCTTCCCTCCCGCGTCGGCAACCTAAGGTTTTTTCGCCTTATGGATCAAGACAAAGACTTGAATTGTCCTGGAAACCATTAGTTTTTGTCCAGATTCATTCGCAGGCGGAAGTAGGCTTGGGAACCGAATTTTTTCAGGGTCACAAAGGTTCGGCCGCCAACGGTCCACGGCTCGAACGGCAGGTCGCGCCAATTGTTGCCGGGCAGGAATGACACGGTTTCCACCGTCACCGGCAGGCCGAGCTCCACCCAGCTCAGCGTGAACGTGTGCCCGAACGGATCAACGCTGATGCCCAACCGGATGTCGCCCGGCTCGTACACCACGAAGCGGGCGATCGCGCCATTGTTGGTCGGCACGACATCGCCCTCGTACGCCGTGGCGCGGATGACATTGGTGAACTGTCCCTTGGCCAAGGGCAGCAGCGTGAGCTCAAAATCGGCGACAGCGCCCGGCTCCACTTGGCCAAGCGCGTACACCAGCGTCCGCCCGCCGGCAAGCACCTGCGTCGGCTCCGGCTCGGCCGCAAGCAGCGTGACGCCGGCCGGCAGTTGGTTGGTCACCGTCACCTGCGTGGCCACGGTTGGCCCAAAGAAAACCAGCCGGCTGTTAATTTGCACAGGCTGATCAGGCCGGTAGTCCGGGCTGGCCGCGGCCGAGGTCATCTGCAGGTCGCCAGGGGCTGTGGCGGTGAAGACCGCGTCGCTGGTCACCTCGCCGTCGGGCGTGATGATCGACACAGGGCCGGTCGAGGCGTTCGACGGCACGCGCGCCAGCAGTTCGCCGGCAGACTTGCGCTCGAACGCCGCCACGCCGCTGCCGAACTTCAAGAAAAGAATCTTGTGAAACCCGGCGCCGCGGAGGGTGACCATGGTTTGCGCCGGGCCGATGACCGGCTCGAACGAGTCGATGCGCGGCAGCACGGCGAAAGAGTTGGTGCTGATCCAGTGCCCGCCCGGCGCGGCCAGCTTGATGCCGCCGCCGAGCAGGTCGTCAGCCACGGTGAACTTTAGTTTGTCGTTGGCCACCACCTCGAACGGCACGGCCTGCCCGCCGATCCGCAGCGACTCGAGGCCGAGAAAATTGCGCCCGGTGAACTCCACCACGTCGCCCGGCTTGGCCGCCAACGTCTCCGGCTTGGCCAAGCGCGGCGGCAGGAAAAAGGTTGCCTCGCTTGTGAAATCGCCGAGCACACTGAGCAGCTTGACCGGGCCGGACCGGGCATCCGGCGGCACGGTGACGCTGAGTTGCGTCGGCGCCGGGGCGTTGAATGCCGCCGCCTTCACGCCGCCGAACTCCACCGCCGTGGCGCGGTCGAGGTTGCGGCCATGCAGTTTCACCTTCGTGCCGGCGACGCCTGTGCCCGGCTCAAAGCCGGTGATGTGCGGGCCGTTGCCGATGATGGTCAGCTTGTCGGCGGTCGTGCCGGAACCGAATGCGTTTTGCACCGTCAACGTGCCGGTCGCGGCGTTGAGCGGCAGCTCGATGCGAAGCTGCGTGGTCGCGGTGACGGTGAACCGCACCGCCATTTCGCCAAGCAGCACGCGGTTTGCGCCGGTGAAGTTGGCCCCGCGCAGTGTCACCCACTTGGTCGGCTCGGAAAGCGGCGGGTCGAACGACTCGATCACCGGCGCGCGCGTCACGGTCAGCGCCGCGCCGCTCGTCCCGAAGCCGAACGAGTTGGTGACTTTCACCAAGCCGCTTGTCGCGTTGGCGGGCACGGTGAAGTCGAGTTGCTGCGGCGACGGCGTGCTTTGTCCCGCCGCCCGGGCCGCGCCAACGTGCACGGCGGTGACTTGGCGGAAATTCACACCGCGCAGTGTCACCTTCATCCCGGGCGCGGCGACCGGCGGCGACACGCTTGTGATCACCGGTGCGCGGGTGATGGTGAAAAAACTCCCGGTGACCGCACGGCCAACCGCGGAGGCGAGGGTGATTTTTCCACTGGCGGCGGACGGGACGGTGGCCTTGAGTTGCGTGTCGGCCACGACGCTAAAGCCGGCCCGCACATTGCCGAACCACACGGCGATGACCGGCTTAAAATTGACGCCGCGAATGACGACCGAATCGCCGGGCGCGCCCACCCACGAGTCGAGGCTGTCGATGATCGGCCCCGGGCCGGCGACGGTGAACGGCTCGCCGCTTGTGCCTGTTTCGTCGTGCGAAACGGTGATCGCGCCGTCGGTGACATTCGGCGGCACGACGGCCCGAATCTGCGTCGCCGCCGTGACGCTGAAGTTGGCCAAGCGAGCGCCGAACTTCACCACCGTGACGCCGGTGAAGTTTTGTCCCTCGATGGTCACGATCGTTCCCCGCCAACCGCGCGCGGGATGAAAGCCGGTGATGCGCGGCGCGACGGCGAACGGCATCGGCACGGTGACTTCGCCGATCAGCGTGGCCAGCGTCGGCTTGGCCGTGGTGGCGGCGTTGGGGACGGTGGCGTGAATCTCGAACACGCGCGGCTCGCCCTGCCCGTCGATGACGGTGAGCGGCTCCCAGTCGGCCAGCGCGCCGCCAAACTTCACCGCGCTCACCGACTGTAACTCTTTGCCGGTGAACACGACGCGCGTGCCGGGGCGACCGTGACGCGGCTGCATCTCGGTGACGACCGGGACGGCGCGAATTTCGCCGGGCCAAGCGACGAACACCGCGGCAGCCAGCCAAGCGCTTGACCAAGCGCGGAGAAAAGTTTTGCGGGCTCGGCACACGTCGGCTCAGGCGATGCCCAAGGTCTTTTTGCCCTCCTCGCTGATCATCGACTGGTGCCAGGGCGGATCCCAGACGACCTCGACGCTGGCGTCGTCGATGCCCGGCAGGGAGAGAATGCGGTTTTGGGCGTCGGCGGCGATCGCCGGGCCCATGCCGCAGCCGGGGGCGGTGAGGGTCATTTTCATCTTCACCTGTTTGCCGCCGCCGTCGGGCAAGTCATCCATGCAGAGGTCGTACACGAGGCCAAGATCCACGATGTTCACGGGGATCTCCGGGTCGTACACCTGCTTGAGCGACTCCCAGATTTCCTGCTCGGTGGCCGGCGCTCCGGACTCGCGCGGCTTGGCCTCGTCCGGCAACTCGAAGCCAAGGGCGTCGGCGTCGCTGGCATCGACGCGGAACAGCCCCTGCGGCGAGCGCACGGTGTACGCGCCACCGAGCGACTGGGTGATGTCCACCGGCGTGTCGGCACCCATGGTCATCCGCTGGCCGGAAGGAATCTGGGTGACCTCGCACTCGCGGGTGAAGCGGACAGATTGAATCTCCTGCATCGACCGATGGTCAATGGCAGCGGCGGCGGTGTCGAGGGCGAAGTTGGCTCCCTAGTGGGGGATAGTTGCCTTGCGTGGATCGATGAGAATTCGCTCTTTGACCCAAAGTAAGTCGCGATCACCACCGGGAGTGGGGGAAAAATTATAACCTCGGTTGGGAGATTTTGTTTTATTGTGCACCCATTTTTTATTTTCCGAGTGGCCATCAGCAAATCCGAACGTTCCGCCACCATTGTGCCAATAAGACGCAGAGTTCTGCCAATGGTTTGCTGCATACACTGGAATTGCAAAAAACGAATCATCAATTGTTTTTTCGTGCTCATCCAAAAAAACAAATGACTGTGATGGGGGTGGGCTCGTGATGTCGGACATTTTCACACGCGGCGGATACTGTGACCCTTGCACCCAGGATATCTCGGCAAATACACCACCCATGTGACCACTCATCGAATAACTACGCACCGGATAGTAGCCACTATTGCCTTGACCCAACTTCGGCTGGGCCGGGCATTTGTATATTCCTAGAGTATCATTATACTTAAACAACTTTCCTTGTTTGAGGTGCCTCGTATCCTGAGCATGAGCTTTGTTTCGCATGTTATACGCGGGATCAATCCAAGAGTTCCTGTTTCCACCTCTTATGGAATTACTCACCAAATAATCATCGTTGTCACCGGCATACATTACCCAACATAATGTCAATTGCTTGGTATTGTTCAGGCAGTAAGCACCCTGCGCCTTGGCCTTGGCCTTGGCCAGCGCCGGCAGGAGCATGGCTGCCAGGATGGCGATGATGGCGATGACCACCAATAATTCGATCAACGTGAAGGCGTATCGCCTTGTTTTATTGGGAGTGTTCATTGGTTTTGTATGGTCGTCTCTTGCTAAAATTACGGTCGAGGAGCATGCCAACGGGTTTCAAATTGCTCTTTCAAAATAATCCACCGTACTATTTTGAACACGAATCAAATCGGCCGTGCGCTTGGCCAAGCGATTCAGGGAAGTGGCTTTTTGCATGTGGGGCAAACCGGCCTGCCATCCGCCAACTGCCCGGCCTGCAAGTAAAAACAGCCGTTCACCGGGCACTTCATGCCGTCCACCAGCCGGCCATTATTGCACTTGGGGCAAACCATCGGCTGGCCCTCTTGGCTTGGGTTGTCATCGTAAAACCGGCCTCGGATCTCGGGATCGATCACCTGCATCTCGCCGCAGGCGCTGCATTTGGCCCAAGTGCCACCGTCGGGAAAATCGGCGCTCGTGCCCGACGAGGACACAAAACTGACGATGAAGCCGCCACATAGAATGATGGCTGCAATGGAAAGTCCCAGCTTGGCCTTGTCGTTCATCTGCGGTTTACCACCATTCCCGGTGCGGCTGGTTGTCGTTGTTCCAGCGTCGGAGCATGTTTGCGGCATCTGGTTTAAATGCGCCGCTGGGCTTGCGCGCCACAAGATCCATCATCTTGTGATACTCGGAATGCCCGTCGGCCAGCAGAATATTGGAGCCAAGGGTGTGCCGCTTGCTGGGCCATTCCTTGGCAGGATTGTTAAAGTTGCCACCGTCACAGGGATCCACCGCGCAATCCCATACCCCATCCGCCTGGGTATCGGAGATGCAGACCATGTCCGAAGGCATGCGTACCGTGCTCTCGGGAATCAAATCCTTCTCACTCTGAACATCTCCACCGAGACCCAGTGTGCGGTCGTTCACCCTCACAAACTCACGCACCCCCCAGTCGTTGTAGCCGTACGTGAAGAAGGCTCCGCCACCGTGGTGAAGGTTGAACGGAAACGTGGGGTCTTTCTTTGTACGATCCTTGCCCTTGTAATCCTTCCACTTGAAGCGATCCACTCCTTTGCCCTTTTTTGCCGGACAAAAAAACAGATCCGTGCTTTCAGCGTAGCCATAAAGCCGCCCTGTCCAGGCGATGGCGTTGTTGACCGGTTTTCCGGTGTACTTGGATAGGCCTATACCGGATCGGAGATCCCAGTGTCCGGGATAATAGGCGTTGTCGGAGACGTACATCTGCAGGGCGATGCCCATCTGCTTTTCGTTGTTCATGCAGAAGATCTGCTGCGCCTTGGCCTTAGCCTGCGCCAGCGCCGGCAGGAGCATGGCCGCCAGGATGGCGATGATGGCGATGACCACCAATAACTCGATCAACGTGAATCCGGTTCGCTTGGCTTGGGTTTGCTTGCTCATTGGCTAAATAATTTCCACTAAAAATCGGCGATGGAGCTAAAATCTGCCATTCACCACGTAATAAGCAACCCTAAAAGAGCTGTTTTTGGTCTGGCCAAGCTGGAGCGAGGGGCGCAGCATCCGGCTCTCCAAGAGCGAGATCTAGCACCATGGCAGACCTAAACTTCAACTGTCCGCAATGCGGCCAAAACCTGACCACAGACGAAAGTCTCTCCGGCTCTGAGATCGAATGCCCCTCCTGCAGCAAACCGATCGAAATCCCCTCGGCCGGCGATGAAAACGTGGATCGAACCGAGGCGGAGCCCGCCCCCCCCGTAACCGCGGAGCCGGAACCCAAAAAACTGGCCGTGCCGGTTCATCAGGGCGGGGAGGAGTTGCTGAAAAAAAGCAGCTCACACAAGGAGGAGGAGATCAGCGGCGACGGAAAAATCTGCGTCAAGACCATCAAGCGGGGTGAGTGCATCGAGCTGGGGCTGGACAAGTTCGACGAGGCGGTCAACAAGTTCCTCGAGAAGCTTTCCCGCGAGCAGATCATCAGCGTGCACTCCCTGAACTACTCGCACTTCGACCCCACCACCCAAAAGTACCTTCCCGATTACGCCGCGTTGATTGTATACGAGCGGTAGGGAAAAGTTTTCAGTTTCAAGTTTTCAGTTTCAATCGCGGACATAGATTTTCTCAGATTTTTAACTTTGATTATTTGTGAAAATCCGTGAAATCCGTGTCTCTTTTCAGAAGACGAACGGCGAGTTGAACAGGCCGCACTCGGGGCACCGGGAACGATCCACGTCGTGGTCGTCGGTGTAAACGTAGGCGCACCCGTCACAGCGAAACACCCGGTCCTCGGTCGGCTCCGGCTCGAAGCGTTTGCGACGGTATTCGTAAAGCGCCACCATCACGCCCAACACGCCGGTCACGACCGCGAAGCAGAGGAAAATGATTTGGCCGGGAAACAACATCAGGCCGGCGGCGGGGTTGGAGCGGCGGGCGGCTTGGCCGGCGCTATCGTCCGCCAATGAAACAACGCCTCGCCCCACTCAAGCACTCCCGGCCGGGCGGGGCGATCGAACCGGGTGCGCTTGGCCGGCTCGAACCGGATGCCCCTGAGCAACTCCAGCGCGCGCCGGTCGGCGGCGGCCTGAAATGCGTCGCCCTTGGCCAAGCGATCCTCGACCGTGGCCGACACCACGTAGCCGTCCGTGTTGACGCCGATCCGGACACGGGTTCGCCGCAGCGCCTCGTCGTGCGGCATGGCCGGGACGGACACCGAGCGCACCACCGGCCGCTTGGCCAAGCTTCCCCGGAGTTCCAGCTCGGAGGCGGCGCGGACAGCCAAGCGGGGCGGCTCGACCGCCATCGACCGAGCCGGGCGCTTGGCCGGGAGATCCGTCACGAAAGCGAGGTGATCCGGCAACGCCGCACGGAAGGCGGCCCCCAGAGCGGCGGGCTGGTTGTCGAGCAGGCGCGGTGCTTCATCCCAGTTAATGAGCTGATGCTCCACCCCGGCAAACTGCCGCCAAGCGGTGCCGGAAAAACCGCGCCGGTTCGGCCGGGAAAACAGGGTCGGATCGCTGAACACCGCCCCCGGGCCGGTGTCCGAGATCAGTTGAATCTGCGGCATCAACCGGAGCGGTTCGTTTTTGTTGTGTGCACGCACGGCAAGTGCATCGCGTCCCAGCCAGACAAGGACGCCCAGTTGCAACGCGAAAACGATCAGCACCCAGATTCCCATGGCCCGGTTGGACCAACCCTCGCCTGGCTCGCGGGTTGTTGGCTCGTCGCTCATGGTGCGGCACGGGGGGCCGGCTCGAATGGCCGGGAAAAATCCGGCGGCCGGGAAGCCAACAGGACACGCCCGACACCGATCTCGCCGGCGACGGCGCAGAGCCGGACAATCTCCCCGTGTTGCACCGCCTTGTCCGCCTGAATCAGCAACGAGATTTCTTTCGGCTCCTTGCCGCCCTGCTCGATGGCTTGGACGATTTTGGGGCGCAACAACTCGGTCGAGGGCAGTTCCAGCTCCACCTGTTGCCCGGCCTTGAGTTGGTCGTCGAGACGGGCCATGCGGCCGTTCACACGCACCCTACCCTGCTCCACCGAGCGCCGGACGATGGTGTGATCCAAGTCAGGGCGGCGGTTGACCAGCAACTCGGCGAGGGGGAGGTTTTCCTCCTCCTCACTGACGGACAATGAAATGAGCTCGTTACGCAAAATGAGTCCGCGAAAATAAAGAATCCCGTTCGCATCGACGGCGACCGCCAGCGAAGGATCGTTCACGCCCGTGTGCTGGGAGGACTCGGGGAGGGTGATGTCCACCTCGATGCCCGGCTTGAAAACCATGGA
>DQOE01000324.1 GCA_015658765.1 Verrucomicrobiota bacterium
CCACATCGCCGGGATGCTGCGGATGCCGTGTGCTGTCGAGATGCTGTTCTTCCAGCCTTTGCCGTCGAAGTATTGCGGCCAGGGCATCTTCTCCTTTTTGACGAACCGGCGCAGCGCGCTCTCCTTGCTGTCGAGCGAGATGCCGACGATCTCAAAGCCTTTCGAGTGCAATTTGTCGTAGGCCCGCTTCACGTTGGGCAACTCAGCCACACACGGGCCGCACCACGTCGCCCAGAAATCAATCAGCACCACCTTGCCTTTCATCTTGGACACGTCGATTTTTTTGCCGTCGATGGAGGTGAACTTGATGTCCACCGGTTTGCCGACGCGATCGTCCGCCTCGGGCTTGGCCGCTGCCAGCTTGACGTCCTTGCCGGTGATGTCCTTGATGATCGCCTTGACCAACGTGATGCTTTTGCCGCAGGTCTGGTCGTCATTGCGGCACTCGGCCACGGTCATTTTGCAGCCGCAGTCGCATCCTTCCGCGTTAGCGCGCTTTATGATGGCGGCCTGCTGTTTCTCGCTGAACTGCGACAAGTCGATGGCGGGAATTTTCTCGTACGCCGTCGGCTTGACTTCGTTTTGCGCCTGCGGTGCGACAATACCAGCAAGCAAAACGGCGGCGATGGACAGGACAGACAGTGATTTCATAACCCGGAAAGTCTCACCGACCCGGCCCGTTGTAGCAAGCTTTTTTGCGTATAAAACTTCTCCCCCGCCGTTCACCGGCGGCGGCTTCGGGGCGCGGGCATGGATTTTATGAACCCCTCGATGACCGAGGAAATCTCAGCCGGACTTAGCGTCCCATCGGTATTTTTGTCGCCGTCGGTAGACCATTTTTTAGCGGCGGATTGAAGCTCAGCAGCGGTGATTTCGCGGTCACCGTCAGAGTCGGTCGCATAGCTGAAGGCCCGGGCAATGACACCGCTCGTGCCGATGGGTCCACCGAAGCGATCAGCGGGTCGTCGTTGGCCCCCACGATCCGCTTGGCCACCGACTCGGCCTCCACGCTCGCTGGGCTGTTCACCGAGCAACTTGGCAAAACCTTGAATCAGGTCTTGTCGACCAACCGATTTTTCATCACCGGCCCACGCGGCATGCAGTTGCGTCCAAATCTCCTGGAACTTCCCCTTGGCCAGGCCGGACTCGGCCTTGGAGTGGGCGAGGAATTTTTCCGTGACGCGCTTGGCCAAGGCGGGCGCGTCAACGGTCGGTCGCGCAATTCCGCCGGCACCAGCCGGGCGACGACCACCAGCACCGCCGGGACGACCACCAGCACCGCCGGGACGACCGCCGCGACTGCGCATGAGACGCGCGGTGACTTCAGGCGTGTCACCGTACAACTGTTGCGCCTTGGCCAATTCGACTTTCAACTTTGCAATGCGATCCTTGTTTTCCGGCTTGGCAGCAAGATCGTTCAATTCATGCGGATCGTTTTTCAAGTCATACAGCGCGGCTCGATCCTCCTTGGGACGGTAAAACAGTTTCCACCGATCGTCGCGGATGGCGCGCTGGTCGTCCATGTACGCGGTGAAAAGATGATTGCGCACCTTGGCCTGTTTGCCGTGGATGACCCCGGCCAGGCTTTTGCCCTCAACCTCGTCGGGGATTGACAGGCCGGTCAGCCCGCAGAGCGTCGGGTAAATGTCGTACAAATAAACAAGCGCATCCGACGAGCCTTTCGGGACACCGGCGCCGCTGGCGAAAATCTGCACGCGCGTCGTGTGCTCGTAGGCGTTGTGTTTGCCGGACTGCCCGTGGCTGTTCATCGCCATGCCGTGATCGGTGGCGAAAAGGACGACCGTGTTTTCCGCCTGGCCGGTTTTCTCGAGCGTGTCGAGCACGCGGCCGATGTGGTGGTCGAGGTGCGAGATCAAGCCGTAGTACGCGGCGTACTGTTGCTTGGCGCGATCGACCGGCGACGCATCGCCGCCGCGCCCACGACCACCGCGACCGCCGCCCCGACCGCCGGTGCCTTGCCGCTTGTCGGCCAAGTCCGGGCGAAGCGCGGAGTGGTTCGGCGGGAGCGTGATTTTTTTCGGGTCGTACATCGCCGCCCACTTGCCGGGCGGCGTCACCGGCGAGTGCGGTGCGGTGAACGGGATGTAGCAGAAAAACGGCTGCTCCGTTTTCGACTGCCGCTCGATGAAGTCAATCGCCGCAGCGGCGAACATGTCGGTGGAGAAGGTTTCGCCGGCATCGTACGGCACCATCAGCCCGGCGATCATCTGGTGAACCGGCACGTTGACGTGCGACCGGGCCGCGCCGCCGAAGAACACCGCCTCGGCCTCGTCGAAACAGTTCTCGAACGACAACTCGCCGTTGTGCCACTTGCCGGTGGCGAACGTTTTGTAGCCAGCTTTCTGGAACACCTGCGGCATCAGCACCCCGGAGTCGAGCCGCAGCGGCGCGCGGAACAGCGGCTTGCCGCTCATGAGCATCGCCCGGCTCGGCAGACAGGTGGCGCCGGTCATCGAGCCTTGGATGTACGCCTGGTTGAAAACGAAGCCGCTGTTGATGATGCGATCCATGTTGGGCGTCTTGATGTCCGGGTTGCCCAGCGCGCTGAAGGCGTCCGGCCGCTGGTCGTCGGTGAAGATAAACAGCACGTTCGGCCGCTTGGCCGCCGTGGCGGTGCCTGGACAAGTGATCGCGCAGATTAACGCGGCTGCAATGAGAGTCAGGGTTCGTTTTATCATGACAGTTGGTTTAGCAAAAACGATTCGTTCGCAGAAAGGTTACAGAAAGTTTACAGAACGGCTTATTTTTTACGTCTCTCAGGCGGTGAAAAAACATACGGGGGCTGATCAAAAGTAGATCCATCACCAAGGACACGCGGGTCGCGGGCTTTCTTCAAGCGACCCATCAACTGCTTGTTCAGTTTCTTTTTGATCGCGGTGTACTTCTTGTCGCCGGCCACGTTGTTGATTTGGTCGGGGTCATCGGCGAGCACGTACAGTTCCTCGCGAGGGCGTTTGCCAAAGGCGTAATCGTAGTGCCACTTCCATTTCTCATCGTTGCGCCGCTCGATTAGCCACGCCTTGGTCGGGCTGGCGTCAAGGTCGCCATAGGTGACGAAGGTGTTTTGCTCAAGCGCCTGAAAACTGGGCGCACTGTCCCCTATGATATTGTAGGGGTTGCCCATCGGCCACCGATCCGGGGCAAAATTGATAATGTACAGATAGTCCCCGGTGCGAAACGCACGTTGCGGATAAGGTAGCAGCCCCTCCCGGGCCCGGGCCACATGGCGTTCACGACCAGTGATCACCCAATTGCGCTTCTTGTCGACGAGTCCCTGCTTCTTCGACTTGAGCACCGGTACTAGGCTTTTGCCGGTCATTACTTTCGGGCGTTTCACACCGCCGATTTCGAGAAAAGTCGGAGCCAAGTCCATGAGGTTGACGAAGTCATCCACCACACGGCCGCCGGGTTGGCCGGGCCACCAGATGGCCAGTGGCACCTGCACACCGAAGTCGTACAGATTGCATTTGCCGCCGGGAAAACCAGGCGCGCCGTGGTCGCCGCTGATGACGACCACCGTGTGGTCCAGTTCGCCCAACACCTCAAGCCGCTTAAGGATTAGGCCAAGCGCGGTGTCGAACGCCTGGACCTCGCCAAGGTAATCGGCAAAATCCTGCCGCACCTCATGCACGTCCGGCAAAAACTTTGGCAGTTTGCCCTTCAAATCGTCCGGGTTGATACCCCACAAATCCTTGCCGGATCCCTTGGTCCATTTGCGGTGCACGAGCGTCGGGCCGAACCAGTAACAGAACGGCTTGCCGTCACCTCGGTCGTCGAGGAATGCGTTGAAGTTCCCCATCACCTCGTCGTAAAGCACCTGCTTGGCGTCCTTGACCGACATGCCATCGGCCACGCGCTTGGTGGTCATTTGGGAGAAGCCGTTAAACCGGCTGCCGCTTTTCTCGTAGCCATGTTTGCCCGCGCCGTAAGGCGCATCCCTCGGCGTGCCGGGGCTCCAGACCTTGTACGTCTCGCCGATGTGATAGCCGGAGTCGCGCAGCATCAGCGGGTACGACGGGATGGCGGCGTCCCACTTGGC
>DQOE01000381.1 GCA_015658765.1 Verrucomicrobiota bacterium
AACACCTGTTCGTTCATCGACGCTGCGCAGGAGGAAAGCGTCGATACGATCCTCGAGTCGGCGGAGTTTCGGGAGCACGCCAACAGCGGCCAGGCGCTGATCGTCTCCGGCTGTCTGTCACAGCGTTATCGGAAGGAGCTGCCCAAGCTGATGCCGGAGGTGGATGCGTTCATGGGTATCGACCAGGTCGAGCAGGTCGGCGACATCGTGCGGCAGGCGGTCGGCAATCGCGGATCGCGGCTTGGCCAAGCGGAGAAAAAACCAAGCATCGACGAGACCAAGCGGCAAGTCGCCGAACTCACCGTCACGCTGCCGGGCAAGCCGTTGATCGAGATCCACTCGCGGCCGGATTACATCCCGGCGTTCGAGACGCCCCGGCTGCGCCTGACGCCGGATCATTTCGCGTATGTGAAGATTGCCGAGGGGTGCAATCATCCGTGCAGTTTCTGCATCATCCCGCGGATGCGCGGCTCGCATCGCAGCCGCAGCCAGGCGGACATCGTGCAGGAAGCGCGGCAACTCGTCGCCGATGGCGTGAAGGAGCTGAACCTGATTTCGCAGGACTCGACCTATTACGGGCTCGATCTGCGGCCCGGCCATCGGGCGAATATTTCGTCGCCGGAGCGGTTCAACGCAGCGGCGAGTGAATTGCCGGCGGACGCCTCGACGCTGGCAAGCTTGATTCGCGAACTCAACGGGATCGACGGCGAATTCTGGATTCGCATCCTCTACACCCATCCGGCGCACTGGACGGACGAGATCATCTCCGCGATCGCCGAGTGCGACAAAGTGGCCAAGTACGTCGACATGCCGTTGCAGCACATTCACGACGCGATGCTCGAGCGCATGCGGCGCGAAACCAGCGGGCAATACATCCGCGACCTGATTGGGCGCATCCGCGAAGGCATCCCCGGCATCGCGTTGCGGACGACGTTCATCGTCGGTTTTCCCGGCGAGACGGAGGAATATTTCGAGTCGCTGCTTGGCTTCATGCGCGACGTGCGCTTCGAGCGGCTGGGCGTGTTCACCTACTCGAAGGAGGACGGCACCAAGGCCGGCGCGATGGCGAGCCAGTTGATCGACGAGCAAAAGGAGGAGCGTCGTGAACGCGCGATGGCGTTGCAACTCGGGATCAGCCGCGAGATTGCGGCGGCGCAGGTTGGCCAAGCCAAGCGGGTGCTCGTCGAGAAGCGGGCCGACGCCGAGGAACTCCGGCAGGCGAAGATGAGTTCGTGGGAGCACGGCCATATCCGCACGGGAGAGGGCAACGGCGTGATCGACCTTGGCCCGTGCCTCATCGCGCGTGGTGAGGCCGACGCGCCGGACATCGACGGCCGGGTGCTGGTGCGCGGCGACGTGCCGCTTGGCCAGTTCGCCGACGTGCGAATCACCGGCCACACCGATTACGATTTAATCGCCGAGCCGGCTTAGCCCAGCTTGGCCAAGCGACACGCAATGAACCTCCCTAACAAACTCACCGTCAGCCGGTTGGCATTGACCGTGTTTTTTTTGTTGGCGCTGTTCATCGACTTCTCGTTTCACTTCACGGTGGCGCTGGTGTTTTTTGTCGCCGCGAGCCTGACCGATCTCTTCGATGGTATCATCGCCCGCCGCCGCAACCTGATCACCGCCTTCGGGAAGCTGATGGATCCGCTGGCCGACAAGGTGCTGATCTGCTCGGCGTTCATCGCCTTCATCGAGCTGGAGTGGATGGCAGCTTGGATGGTGATTTTGATCGTGGCTCGCGAGTTGGCCATCACCGGGCTGCGGCTGTTGGCTGCCAGCAAAAACCTCGTCCTGGCGGCGGAACGCCAGGGCAAAAACAAGACCATCTTTCAGATCACGGCGATCATCGCGCTGCTCGTCACGCACAGCCACGCCGACTGGGGGATCGTCGGTCAACAGTTTGCGCGCGAGATCGCCGGCCACGCATGGGCTTGGTGGGTGGCGGAGATTTCCAAGTGGGTTGCCGTGGCGCTGACAGCCCTCTCCGGATTCCTGTACCTCTGGAAAAACCGCGACGTGTACCTCAACGACTGCTGACCCGTGGACAGGCTCATTCTTCTCATCGCGCAGGGGCTGGGAACCGGCCGCTCGCCGGTGGCGCCGGGCACGGTCGGCACACTGCTTGGCTTGCCGCTGTTCATCCTGCTGCTGTTGCCGGGGAGCTTTGCATTTTTCGTCGGGTCGCTGGTGGTTCTCGGCGTGGCATCGGTTTGGTTTTGCGGCCGAGCGGAGACGATCCTTGGACTGCGCGACCCCGGCTCGGTGGTCATCGACGAGATCGTCGCGGTGCCGCTCTGTTTCGCTGGCTGGGTTTCGTCGCTGTATTTCGCCAACGGCTCAATGCCGGAGTGGACCTATTTCTTCAGCGGAACAATCTGGCATCGGTCGGTGGTTATCGTGTTGTTGTTCCGACTGTTCGACATCGCCAAGCCGTGGCCAATCGGGCCAAGCCAGGCGTTCCCCGGCGGCTGGGGCGTCACGATCGACGACCTGCTGGCAGCCCTGTACGTCAACCTCATCACGCTGTTTTTCTTGGCTTGAGCGCTTGGCGCATTGGCCTAGACTTGGCCAAGCAATCAAGCCAATGAAAATCTCTCATCCCAAAACAGCCGCCCTCTTTTTCGCGGGTCTCCTTTCGATTCAAGCCGCCCAGGCGCAACCGGCGCTCGAAACCAAGCTGCTGACAATCGAGGGCGACATCGCCTCCCACCTCGTCGCCGGTGTCGACCGGTTTTTGTTGCGCGAACTTTCAGCCTCAGTCGACCGGCGCGAGAAATATTGGCAACGCGACTTCACCTCCCATGCAGCCTACGCCAAGTCCGTCGAGCAGAACCGCCAGCGCCTGGCTCACATCATCGGGCTGAGAGATCAGCGCGTTGCGTTTGACGGGTTGACGCTCGGGAGTACCACGGCCGAGTCGTCGCTCGTCGGGCAGACGGATCGCATCA
>DQOE01000331.1 GCA_015658765.1 Verrucomicrobiota bacterium
GACTTCACCGTGTCGCGCGGCGGCAGATTCGATGTCGAGATCCATCAAGGCTGCGGCAAGGGCCACGGCGGCAGCCGTGTCGCGCTCGAGGTCGCTGGCCAAAAACTGGAGTTCACCGTGAAAGACACCGGCCATTTCCAAAATTTTGTCCCGCGCAAGGTTGGCACCGTGCGCTTGGCCAAGGGTGAATATCGTTTTTGGATCAAGCCAGTCAAGAAAGCGAGCGGCGCCATCATGGACGTGCGCCGAATCCGGCTGCTCCCCGTCGAGTGATGAACCACAAGCACCATGACCAATAGCATCACCTCCACCAACGCCGTTGGCAATGTCGTCGACTCGTTCAGGGACCTCGGTTTCGGGGGGCTGTTGACGTACTTCACCAACCTCGAGCCGATCCATTACATCACGTTCACCATCAACCTGCTGATCCTCATTTTCGGCAGGCAGATCATCAACCATCTGACTGTGCAGACGGTCGGCGCGGCGCCGCCCCAGCTTCGTTTGCTGCGCATTTTGAACGCGGTCCTTTTCCTGACTTACTTTTTTGCCGTGGCCTTCCAATTCCAACTTGGCTCCAACATCAGCCACACCGGGCTGCTCGTATTGCTGACGTATCTTATCTGGCAACTCACCCACTCGATCATCCTCAAAAAATACGGTCGCAAGCGGGAGGTCGAGGGCACTTCCATTTATGTGGAATCCTACACTTCGAGCAACCTGAAACTTATCGCACTGCTGATCCTCGGGGTAATCTCGGGCCTGGTGTTTCTCAACCTGTGGAAACTCGAATGGCTGCTCCAGACCACCAGCTTCCTCGGGGCGCTGGCTGTCCTGATTTTCACGACGAAGGATTATTGGCTGAAAGATTTCATCAGCGGCATCATCGTCATTAGCAACGGCAACATTGAGCGGGGCGACGTCATCCGCATCCCCGATGAAAACATCCTCGCGATCGTGCTGGAGACACGCACCATGCTGACCCTGCTGCGCGACGTCATCCGCAACCACAACATCACCGTCCCCAATTCCCTGTTGCTAAACAAGCAGGTGGAGATACTCACCACCGAGTCGAGAAAAGGGATTTATGACTACGTCGAGTTCAACATCGGCTACGAGACGGACTCGGAGAAGGCCAGGGCCTACCTGCTCGATGTCTGGAAAAGAGCCTGCAAAATCACCGCAACCATCAACCCCGAGCGCGAGGGCAACATCATGCTCGTCGAGAACGGCGACCACGCCGTGACGTGGCGCGTGCTCTACAACCTGAGATTCGAGCACGAGATTGCCACCGCCCGCAATGCCGTGAAGTTGGCGGCGTTCGAGTTGCAGGACGAGCACGGCGTAAAGCTCCCCACCCCGCTGACCCACGCCTTCCCCGGCGACCCGGCGGTTGTCAGTAAACCCCCAGCGTCTTGAGCACCGCCCGGACGCGGGGCACTTCGTGCGTGCGGAACAGGTCGGTCCCGCCCAGCGCGGCGAGCACGGAAAAAAACGGCTCGGCGCTCCGCACCTCCTCCCCGAAACACTCGACTGCATGCGGCAGTGCGTTGCACACCGGCCACCCCAGTTCGCGCAACCGGAAGGCGTTCAGGAATGTTTTCATCTGGTGCCGAATCCGCACCGAGCTGTCCTGCATATTCTCGTAGTAAAAACCCAGCCCCGGATCGACGAAGCCCTTGGCCAAGCCGCAGCGTTCGGCCGTCTCGATCTCGCGCGCGAAGTACTCCGCCATGCGCGGGATGGGGTCGTCATCGAGCGGGATGTCGGCGACATCGCGGGCATTGTCGCCGGCGACGTAGCAGACGATCACGGCGGCATCGTGCCCGGCGGCGAGGCGATAAATCGTCTCGCTGGCCGCAGTGCCGGTAAGGTTCAGCACCTTGGCCCCGGCATCGAGGCAGGCCTTGGCCACCTCGGCGTCGTAAGTCTCGGCGGAGACGATGATGCCCTGCGAGGCGAGTTGCGCGATCACCGGCAGGAGCCGTTGCCGCTGCTCGTCAGCGCCGACTCGTTGCGCTTGGCCAAGCGTCGATTCCGCGCCGATGTCGATGATGTCGGCCCCCTGCGCCCGCAACTCACTCCCGCGCTCGACGGCCGACTCGATGCTGGTGCAGATGCTCTCCCGATACCACGAGTCGGCGGAGAGATTGATCACCCCCATGACCGCCGGTCGCGCGGAGGGGAAGCTCACTTGGCCAGCAATGTCGAACGGACGCACCACGGCCTCGAGGGCGGTAGTGTGCTTTGCGGCGATGGCAGCCAGGTCTTTCAGGCCAAGCATGTTCAGGGTGCCTTGGGTGCTTCCGGCCCGGCCTGCAGGGCGTCGAGCTTGGCCTGCCAAAGCGGCATGTCGGGCAGCTCCTTGGCCAAGCGCGAGTAAACTCTGCGTTCCTGCTCCGCGCGCCCAAGCCGCCCGGCCAAGTGCCCAGCCATCAACCCGGCTTCCTTCACCCAAAACGGATCCATCTTTTCGCTGGCGGAACGGAGGTTGCCGCCGAAGACGATCTCCATGCACTGATCGAGCGACTGTTGCAGGAGATCCTCGCGCTCCTCCGTTTCGCCGGCCAGCGCAGCCTGCTCCTCGAGCACACGGGCCAAGCCCAGTCCCGCCTGGCTGCGGGTGGTCACGTCGGTGCCGGGCAGTTCGGTCACAGCCCGGTACGCGTCCGCCGCCGGGCCAAGGTTGCGCAACTGCAAATAACAATCGCCGACGCGGCCCCACGCGAGGGGATGCAGCGGGCTGCCGATCATCTCGTTGGCCACGCGCTGATAATGCGGCAACGCGTCGAAGAGGTTCGTGGGCGTGCGCTGGGTCTGGTCGGCGGCGACGTCGCCAAGAAAAAACTCCGCGCGCGCCTGCTCGGCGACCGGCGCGTTGGTGGCGTTGATGACCGAGGCCAGCAGCAACTCGGCGGTGGCGTGTTCCTGCCGGAAGAACGCCGAGCGACCGGCGTTGAGCCGCGCCTCCCACTCCAAGCCACGGGCGTTGGCCAGCAGGTTCGTGTTCTCGAAAAGCCGCCGGTATCCCTGCTCGGCCTCGGCGAATTTGCCGGACTGGAACTGGTGGTCGGCGATCCATTTCTGCGCCACCGGCGCGAGTCGGTTTGTCGGGAATCGCACGACGTAATTCGTGAACAACTGAAACGCCCTCGCCCGGTTGCCGGCCTGATGGTTCAGCCACGCGCGGTCGAACTCCGCCTGCGGCAGCGC
>DQOE01000287.1 GCA_015658765.1 Verrucomicrobiota bacterium
GCCAACGTGCAACTCACCGGCCCTGCGGAATTCGTTTACTCCGGCCAGATCGAAATCTGAACGGCCATCGCGCCGCCAAGCATCGAACAGCCTCACAACCCATCTGCATGGTTCGGGACAGCACGAGGTTCGCCCGCTGAGGGACGGGGAACGGGATCGGGTGACCGGGTTTCTGCTGTGCGGCGAAGGCTACGGGGACATGATTTGCATGATCCCGACCGTCGAGAAAACCGCCCGTCAATTGGGCCGCGAACTCGATGTCTGGACCAAGCGGCCGGAGGTGTTCGCCAACATCCTGTCGCTCCACCCCAG
Source organism: Verrucomicrobiota bacterium (assembly GCA_015658765.1). GTDB lineage: Bacteria > Verrucomicrobiota > Verrucomicrobiia > Limisphaerales > UBA1096 > UBA1096. Next base: position 313 of record DQOE01000287.1, read on the forward strand.
AATGAGCGACGACTCCGCGCTGGAGCCGTATCTCGCCGAGGCCGCCTGTTGATCGTGTGCCCGGTGCGGTTTGACTCATCGCCCAAGTGGAACCAGGCCCATCTCGCCGTGCGGCCCGCCGAGGGGATCATCCAGTTGGACGCCGCCGACAAGGCGGTGCGGCTCCACACCACGGCGGCGGATCGTGAGAGGGCGGCGCTGCTGCTCGAGCCGTTGGGAGCGAGTCCCAAGGTGGTGATCCATCCGAACCGCAACCGGCCGGCTCGCACTTGGCCAAGCGAGCGGTGGCGGGAATTGGCGCTGGGCCTGCTCGAGCGGGGCGTGGGCGTGGTGGCCGTCGGGCGCGATGTGCCGAACCTCGCCGGCACCGAGGAGAACGTTGCCCAAGGGCGTCTTCGACCTCGGGATCGGGCACGGCCGGTTCCTGGACCTGACCGGCCGCACAAGCCTGCATGAGTTGTGCGAGGTGATCGCCGCGAGCGATGTGGCGGTCACGTTCGACAGCGGCGTGCTGCACGTGGCCAACTGCACCGAGACGCCAGTCGTGGCGCTGTTCAGCGACAACGACCCCGACTTCTTCACCCGCATCCGCAAAGTCAAACCGGGCGCCGGCACCGTCGCCGTCCATCGCCCCTGCCCGACGCAGTTCTGCCAAACATGGCACGGGGCATGGAGCGATTGCATCCAGGGGGGGCGACCGCCGGATGTGCTGCCTGCCGACCCTGGAACAAGTGCTCGACGCGGCAGCGGCCTTTCTCCGCGACACGCCGCAGTCGTGACGCCGCTTGGCCAACAAAAAGGCCCCCGTCGCGGGAGCCGTTCTTGAAATATGTTGTGTCGGTTACTTCTCGGCTTTTTTGCGCTTCATCTCAAAGCTGAACGAGGAGAAATCTTCCACGTTGCCCGAGTCATCAACGCCGAAGATTTGAGCCTCGATGTTGTTTTCGTCGATCCTGCGAAACGCCACAGCCATGCTTTTAGTTTCTCCCGTGTCAGACGTGCTCGAGATGGTGACCATCGGCATGTCATCTTTTGGCCCCCACTTGCCGGTGCTCTTTTTGCCGTTGCTGTCGTATCCGGTTTGCTCGATCTCGCCCGTCTTCGGGTTCAATGCGATGAGGCTGTACGACTCATTGTCATCGGTTTTCAAATGGGAGGCGATCACATGATCCTTCACGACCCACTTGTAAGTCAGGGTGAGAGTTCTTCCATCGATGTCCGCCTCCCAACTCCCCAGCAACCAATCGGTTTGGTTTTCGTTGATTTGGTCAGCGAGTGATGCCTGTGCCTGATGAGTGCAGGCCAAGCCCATTATTGCAAATATTGTCAGTAACTTTTTCATTGTAGTTTGTCGCCAAAAAAACCTTGTACACCGAACAACCGGTTTGGGTTACAGCGGGACGGCAACCTGACAACACATCCCGGCCCAAGCAAGCGATATCACGGGTGAGTCATGCCTTCGACAGCACGCGGGGGGTGACCGTGACTTTTGCGGGTCGAACACGATGCTTCGGCCTCGACGTGAGGATATTGTCCGGAATTTTCAAGCGGCCCGGGGAGCGAATGGCTGAGAGGCTGGAATACGCCCCCGCCGCCGACACTGTCGACACATTCGATCCGGCGGCGTATCAGCTGGCCAAGCGCTTGGCCAAGCAGCCGATCCCCGGCGGAAAACCGGCACGGTTCGACCCCCAAATCCCGGTGATTTAGCCGTTACCGACTGCGACCCCTGATTCGGATATCCTCGAGCTGCGCTGTCAACCTGCCGACCAGTTCCGGCTTGGCTTGGGCCAGGTCTTTTCGCTCGCCGAGGTCGCTCGACAGGTCGAACAACCGGTACGGTTTGGCGAACGGTTTGCCCTTGGGCGCCTCGCGTCCGCCGGAGCCGTTGCCGGCCACCAGCTTCCATTTGCCATTTCGCAACGCGAACATGCCGCCCGCGCTGTGGTTGATCACCGGCGGACGCGGCTTGGCCCAGTCGCCGCCCCGGAACAGCGGCAGCCAGCTGAAGCTGTCCTCCGCCGCGTTGTCCGGCAACGTGGCCCCGGCGATCTCGGCGCAGGTGGCAAACAGGTCGACGTGCGCGGTGGTGCGGACGCATTTTGAGCCGGGCTTAATCACCCCCGGCCAGCTCGCAAAAAACGGCACCCGATGGCCCGCCTCCCACACGTCCGCCTTGGTGCCGCGCAGGTCGCCGTTGGCGGTGTGATGCGTTTCGTTGTACGCCTGAATCGTCGGGTCGCTCAAGTGATCCTCCTTTTCATCAGCGCCACGGCGGTGCATGAACGAGCCGTTGTCGCTCGTGAAAATCAACAGCGTGTTTTTCTCGATGCCCGCCTCGCGGATCGCCTTCATCACCTGGCCCACCGTCCAGTCCACCTGCATCACGAAATCGCCGTAAAGGCCGAGCTTCGACTTGCCGATGAAACGCGGGTGAGGCTGCACCGGCTTGTGCGGCGCGGACAGCGGGAAGTAGAGAAAAAACGGCTGATCTATTTTGGCGCGCTGCTCGATCACGCCGGTCGCCTTGCGCGTGAGGTCGTCGAGGCAGTCATCCATCACCAGTCCGGGCTGGCGCGGGCCGCGCCGCAGGAAGCCGGGGAACTTCACCGCCGGCTGGTCGATCGTCGGCAACTCGATGATCCGGCCGTTCTCGATGTACACGTACGGCGGAAAGTCGAGCGACGCCGGGATGATGTGCGAGTGGTCGAAGCCGTGCTCGTTCGGCCCGTCGGTGACCGGCTTGGCGTAGTCAATCTTTCCGTCGGCGCCCTTTTGAAAGCCAAGACCCAAGTGCCACTTGCCGACGATGCTGGTGTGGTAGCCGCTCGCCCGCAATATCCCGGCGACCGTCAACCGCCCCGGCTCGAGCAGCGGCGCGCTGTATCCGTTCAACACCCCGCGCTTCAGTCGCGAGCGCCAGCAGTAGCGGCCGGTCAGAGCGCCGTAACGCGTGGGAGTGCAGACCGCCGACGGCGAGTGGGCGTCGGTGAAGGTCATGCCCTGCCCGGCCAAGCGATTGAGATTCGGCGTCGGCACCTTTGAGCGGGCGTTGAGCGCCTGCACATCGCCGAAGCCCATGTCGTCGGCAAGCACGAACACGATGTTCGGCTTGGCGGCAACCGCCGCTTGGCCAAGCGACGCTGCCAAAACCACCGCACCGATCCCGCTGGCCAAGCGAGCCGCAACAACTCGATGGTAATGATAAAGCTTCATGAAGACGGAGAGCCTACGGACAGCCGACGCGTTGGCCAAGCCAGCACATAATCGGGGAATACTCCCCAACGAACGCCGCCATGATTGGGGAATACTCCCCAACGAACGTTCACCCGACGCTTGGCCAAAACGGATAAAATCGCTTAAATAACTCATTGTAAGTAACTTAAAAATAATAACACAAGTGGCACGCACCCTGCATTACGAGTGATCAAGTGGCGAGGGGGACTCGTCAATCTAACAAAAACCTAAAAAAACTGAAAGGAAACTGATTATGAAGATTAAAACACTACTGATTTTGAGTGCCATCGGCATCGCGTTGGCAACGCCGGAGTCATTGCAGGCACAGGCGAATCCAAAGCCGGTCAGGCCGGATGTTGGAGATGTCAAGGATGACGCCAAGGAGGGTGGCAAGGAACGCCCGAAGCTCGATGTTGCAAAAATCAAGGAGCGCCTCAAGGCCGCCTTTGAAAAGCGCAAAAAGAATCGCGGTGACGCCAAGAAGC
>DQOE01000237.1 GCA_015658765.1 Verrucomicrobiota bacterium
ACCTGCCGGATACCCTTGGCCTCGGCTTCGTACTTGGACAGGATGGCGTCAGCTACACCCTGGGCTTCCTGACGGGTCTTCTCCGCCTCGGCTCCCGCAGCGATCTCAATCTTTTGACGATCGATTTGTTCGCGCACAACTTCCGCAGCATTAAGCCGTTCTTTCTCAGCCTTGGCTTGAGCCTGCTGGATGGCTACCTCGGCCTCACGGTCGGCCACTTCACCACGCTGCGTGGCCTCGGCACGTACTACAGCCAACGACGCGTTTGCGTCAGCAATCTTGGCTTGGGATTGGTTCTCACCCGCGACCGCGTCAGATTCTTTTTCCTTCACAAAAATACGTTCATCAGCCTCCGCCGCCTTTGAACCTTTTGTGCCTTCGGCCTTTGAACTGGCCTCCGCCACTGTCGCGCGAGCCTCGTCACCGGCAACAGAAGCGCGTCGATTGGCCTCAATGGTCTTCTGTTTCTTGATCGCTTCAGCCTGTGCGTCGGCCACCTGAATGTCACGCTCACGGGATGCCTCAGCGATGCCGATGTCCTTGGCCTGGTTTTCCTTGGCCACACCCACCTGCGACTCGCGATCCTGGGCGGCGATGGAGATTTCCGCATCCTTGCGGGCGCGGGCGGTGGCTTCCTCCGAGAGGTTCTGGATGTAGTTGGCCTCGTCGGTGATATCGCGGATGTTCACGTTGATGAGGTTGAGACCCACTGTCCTCAACTCCTTGCCAACAAACACTCGAATGTTTTTCTCGAAAGTTTCGCGATCCTTGTTGATCTCCTCGATCTCCATCTGGGCGACCACAAGGCGCAATTGGCCGAAGATGATTTCGCTGGCCAGCTCCTCGATGTCAGGCTGGCTCATCCCGAGAAGACGCACGGCGGCGGTGTTCATCATCGCGGGATCCGTATCCAGCGCCACGGTGAAGGTGCTGGGCACATTGATGCGGATGTTGTTGGCCGCCAGCGCGCCGCGCAAGTCCACCTTCAACTGTATGGGCTCAAGCGACATGAACTGGTAAGATTGAATGATAGGAATGATGAAAGCACCACCACCGTGCAGAGTCTTGGCAGACTTGCCACCTGCGACTTTGCCGTAGACGACAAGGATCTTGTTGGAGGGGCATTTCTTATACCGGGTGATCCAGTAGGCGGCGGTGCCGACTAAAACAATGACTGCGGCGATTACGCCCATCGTCATCAGTTCTGGGCCGAACCCCCCTGCTTGGAGCAGGGTGTAGCTGTTGAGGTCTGCCACACTGCCGCCGGATGCCGGGAGCAGCCCGTTCAAGTGTGTTAACACATTCATTTTATTCCTTTCTTTTTTATGTTGTTAGTTTAGTTACCTTTAGCAAATCACCTGAGATGACTTCCTTCACTTCGATTGCGTCCCCGGTCTTCAGGCCGGCCGGTTCATCGGTTACGGCCTCGTAACGCCGCTCCCGCTGGTCAATGAAAATGTTAACCGCCCCCGACTCCCCGGGCAGAATCTCCGCATACACCGAGCCTCTGGCTCCCACGGCCTGATCCACATTGATGTTGCCGCTCGATTCCAGCTTGCGCATGGACATGATTATTCGGCTTACTACCAGGAACATCATGCCACCTGCCCCGATCCCACCCGCGGACGATACCAAGGCGCCGTAACCCTGGCTGTTCAAGTATAAACCGACGATACCGAAGAGGGTGAAAAAACCGCTGATCCCATGCAGGGAAACATGCCCGGAACCGTCCGCCAACGCATCGAAATCAAACTCTATTCCTATGAACATCAACACCATCAGGATCAGGAAAAGACACCCCCCGATAACCGCACAGATGCCGTACAACAGCGGAAGACCGGAGAGCGATGTGGCGTATTCCACGATTCCCCCCCAGAAACCTAGGGCTGCAAGGACTGTGTTCATTTTGCTAGGCGGGAGAGCGTGTCATGAGTCCAAACATATGACAACTCTTTTTTAGCAAATAATTTCCTTAACTGTAACGCCTCCCCATCATGGCATCCAAAAACTTGACGAGCGGGCGGTTATGCCCTGTCGCACATCACAAAATGACTCCATTTCTAAAGAGAATCTTTGCATTGTGTCACGGCATGCAAACGGCTCGACCTGATCGAAACCCTCGCCACCCAAAAAACCCCACCCGCCAAATAGTTTTCAAGTTTTCGGTGAAAAAACTAAACGCAGAGGTCTGCAGAGGAAAAAGGAAGATGATGCTCCGCGATCCCCACGGCCGCCCAACACCCAAGCGCTTGGCCAAGCGTTCCCGGTTTTTCGATCCTGTCGATCCTGTCCATCCATGTTCATTTCCCGGCTCTTCCTTGAAACTATCCAGAAACTGTTCGACCCGGCACTTTTCCTTGGGTAGCGTCCGCGCACGCATGAAATCCCTGACACTGTCGCTCTCAATTATTCTGTCCGCCTCCCTGCAGGCCGCCGACAAGCCGGCGCACTCCGCCGTCACTCCCGAGCCGCGCAGCGGCGGCTGGATGAAACGGCATGAGTCGTTCAACCAGCGCGTGGCCAAGGGCAACGTCGACTTGATCTTTATTGGCGACTCGATCACGCATGCTTGGGAAAGCAGCGGCAAAGCCGTCTGGGCGAAGCATTACGCCAAGCGCAACGCTGTGAATCTCGGCATCAGCGGCGACCGCACGCAGCACGTGCTGTGGCGGCTCGACAACGGCAACATCAAAAACATCCGCCCCAAGGCCGCCGTGATCATGATCGGCACGAACAACTCGGGCGACGGCCGCAGCACCGCCGAGGAGATGATCGACGGCGTGACGGCGGTTGTCGACAAGCTCCGAGCCAAGCTGCCCAAGATGGAGATTCTGCTGCTCGACATTTTCCCGCGCGGCCAGCGCATCAACGCGCAGCGCGGCAAGATTCTGCAGGTCAACCAGGTGCTCTCCCGGCTCGACGCCCGGCCGCATGTGACCTTTCTGCGCATCGGTCAAAACTTCGTCAGTCCCGACGGCACGATAGCCAAGGACATCATGCCGGACTTCCTGCACCTCACGCCGAAAGGCTACGAAATATGGGCCAAGTCGATCGAGCCGACGCTGGCCAGGCTGATGGGCGAATAACCCGGCACACCCGCTCTTGGCCAAGGAGGCAGCCCGTTGAACGAACCCACGCAACCCAGCGCCTTCAGCGAGTCTCTCCTCCTGTTCGACTCAGCGCACCTCGCGGCGCTTGGCCTGTCGCTGCTGGCCATCGTCTGCGTGCCACTCATCGGCCGGTGCCTCTCGGTGACAAACCGGCGACGCGCCGTCTGGGCCCTGATCGTGTTCGCCGTCGCGCAGGAGGTCGTCGATTACGCCAACCGCGCCAGCTTCCGCGAACTCAACCTGATTCAGGATCTGCCGCTGCACCTCTGCAACTACGGACTGGTGATCGCCGCCATCGGCTTGATCACGCGCAACCGTTTTTGTTTTGAGTTTGCCTACTTCACCGCCGCGACAGCGGTGATGCAGGCGTTGCTGACACCCAATTTCGACGACCTAAAAAACCTCACCGAGTACGTTGTTTATTTCATCCACCACGCGCTGATTATCCAGTTCGCCCTGTGGAATGTCGTCGTGGACGGCATGCTCACGAGCCGGGGCGCCGTGGTGCGCACGCTCCTCCTGATTGTCGCCATGATGCTGCCGGTTGGCATCGTGAACTGGCTGACTGACGCAAACTACATGTACCTCTGCGCCCGGCCGGCGGTGGACAACCCACTCGTGATCGGCGGCTGGCCGTGGTACATCGTCAACATCATGGTCATCGGCTGGGCGCTCATGCTCGTCGCCGCCCTGCCGATGCGATGGCTGCGCCGCCGCAGCACAAGATGACCCGGCTGCTGATAACACTATCGCTGCTCGCCGGCATGCTGCCGCGCCTGGCCGCCGAGCCCAGCGGCATCGACCACTCGCGGCTGCTCGTTTATCGCGGCCAAGCAGGCGGCGACCACCCCGTCAAGACGCCCGCCGACTGGGCCAAGCGGCGGCGGCAAATCGTCGACGGCATGCAGCAGGCGATGGGGCCGCTGCCAA
>DQOE01000130.1 GCA_015658765.1 Verrucomicrobiota bacterium
CGTTCGTCCCGCCGAGAATCCATCGCGTGTTGGTCAATTCCCAGCGGCGTCCGGCGAGGTAATGTGTGTTCGTGTCGCCGGTGATGGTGAATCGCAGCTCAAATGCCTCGTGGTCGGCGGCCATGCGCGGCATTTGCACAAGGTAGAGTGACTGGACGTTGTTGTACAGGAACTGCTGTTGCAGCCACTCGATACGGTATAGCTGGTTAAGCAACCCGGAGGGCAGGGGAGAGATTGTCACGCGTCCCTCGTGCGGCGACTTGGCCAAGGCGTTGATGAGCGGGTTGTTGTCCTCGTACTGGTAGTACTTGTACTTGTAATCGTCGTACTGCACCCAAGGTGAGTTGGCGCGTGTGAGGTCAATCACGATCAGTAAGCCAAGTGCCACTGCCCACTTGGCCGCCGTGTTGCTGCGCATCACTTTTGCGATAAGAAAAACGCCCACGCCAAGCAGCATCGCGGACAGGATGATTTCCATTGCGCTAAAGCCGGCCATCACCTGTGCGGCGTCGGAATCGAAACCGCGCGATTCGATGTGCTGCCCGAGCGATTTTTTTGACGCCCCAAAAATCAGCGAGCCAAGCAGCATCGCCCCGGCGAAAATCCCCGTGCCGCGCACCCAAAGACGAGCTGTGCGGCTTGGCTCCGCCGCCTCGCGCCTGGCCAGGCGCAGCAGCCCCTCCGCGCCGTATCCGCAAAGGATGATCAGCGCAAAATGCATCGGGTGCAGGAACTTCATTGGCAGGCGCATGGTGTTGAAGAATGGCAGTTGATAGATGAGTGGGTAAAACAGCGCATGCCGTCCGTAGGCAAAAAGCAGTGAAACCAACGCAAGCCCTGTCCAAAACAGAATCATCCGCTTCTCAGAGTGCGAGTATAAGTTCGTTTTTTCATTTAGCGCGAAAAACAGCGCCCATGCGGCGAGCAGCACGACGATGATTCCGGCGTATTCGCCCGAGCCGGAGTGGCGCATTAATTCCTTATACTCAGTCTTGTTTTGGGCTATGTGCATCAGTTGGGTCGCTTCCTGTGAGGAGATATTCATCGCCGCCGCCAGTTCGCCAGGGAGTACGTTACGTTGGCTAAACTCTGAGAGAATCTCCTCTGCATCAGCTACTGCGTACATTATCGGATTCTGACCAACAGAACCCCAATAGTTGCCGCCGGTGAGAGAGTGTAGTTTGTCGGCGTCGTAGGGACGCGGAGTGTCGAGCCGGTACCCAAACAGGCCGGGAACCAAGATGCGAAGCGTCTCCATTTTGGGAAGACTTCCGAAGTGGGTGAGATCATTGAATAGTGCCTTCTTCGCGGCATCTTTTTCTGCCTCGGTCTTTACTTTGCCGGATTGGACATGATCGCCGCCTTGAAGCTGGGTGCCGACGAGGGTGGAGATGGTTTGCGAAGCGGCCAATCCGGAAACCAGAGCCACGACGGCGATCCCAGCCAAGCCGCGTCCGGCCGCTTGGCCAAGCGCCTTCGGCTTGCCGGCTTCCAGCGGTTTGATGACGAATCCGAACAACACGAACGCCGCGATGTAGAGGCTGAACAGCGCACCGACGTCGTAACCTTCCATCAGGCCAAGCCCGACACAGATACCGGCCAAGGCGAGATTGGGCCAAGGACGTGATTTGAGTGCGCGTAGGATGAATGCCCCGGCGAGGAACGACGTGGCAAAGGTGAGTGCCCGCGACGGCAAGCCCCAGCAGGCGTATGAGACAACCTCCATGTTGAACGCGGCCGCGGCCGCGCCGATCGTGCAGGCGAGATTGCGGAAGCCAAGCGTGCGAAAGAAAAACCAGGCGGCCAGCCCGAGGATGACCAGGCAAATCGGTGTGCACCACTTGAGGTACAGCACCGACTTTTGCAGCAACAGGCCAAGCGCCATGTAAATGCCGGGCGAGGCGCTGGGCTGCTCGTAGCCGAGCCAGTTCAAGTCGTGCCAATAGCCGGAAAACGTGCCGGGCATCTCGATCGCGTCGGTGCTGATCGAGCCCAACGGGCCGTCGTTGGAGAACAAAATCAGCGCCGGGTCGAGGCTGTCCCAAAACAGGAACAGCGTGACGACGAGTAGCACCGCGGCCGCGCCGGCGAACGGCTTGAGCCAGCCGGTTGAGCGTTCAGTTGAGAGAAATGGTAAGTTCACTGTGTCGGTTTACTGCCACTGCTCCTTGTTGAGCGACGAGCCGAAAACCAGGTCGCGAAAAAAGACGGTGACGCAGCCGAGTTGCCAATGCAGCCACGGCACCTTCGGGCGGGCGGACTCGTAAATGTGCCGGGCGTGATCCGGTTTTTCGTCGGCTATCTGCTGCATCTTGACGCGGGAGCGCGCGGCGAACATGCAGCGCAACTTTTGCCGGCGCAGCCATCGTGTCAAACCCTGTTGCTGCATCAGGCCGAATGCGTGCTGGATCGCCTTCCACTCGTCGAGCACCCAGCTTTGGATGTTTTCCTCGTTGCGCTTGGTCATGCTGAACGGGTGCCGGCGGATTTGCAGCAACACTTCCGGCACCGCGACGCGCTGCTCGCAGACCTTGGCCAAGTCGGAATAAAAAACGCAATCAGCCGCGTGCGGCATGTCGGTGCGGAACGAAACGGGGCACGCCTGGCCAAGCGACTTGATCAGCACGCCGCCGAGCATGAGCGAGTCGCATTCGCTGTGTTGAGCCAGCAGTGCGTTGGCGGAAACTTCGTACGCGGCAGCCGATGGTTTCGACGGCTTGGCGTCGAGTTGGTTTCCGTCCTTGTCGATGAACTCCGGCAGGCAGTAGCTGAACGACGGCGCGGGCGCGTCTGTGAGCGCGGCGGTCATCCGCTCCATGAAGCCTGGCAGCAGCACGTCATCGGCGCAGATGTAATGCAGGTGGTCGCACTCGGTGGCGTAGCTGAGCGCCTTGTTGAAATTGAAGAAAAGCCCCTCGTTTTGTTCGCTGCGGATCAGTTCACACTCAAGCGGCTCGTACGTCTCGACGAGCTCCGGGGTGCCGTCGGTCGAGGCGTCGTCGAGGACGATCACACGGTCGGGGCGGAGTGTCTGTGCGGCGAGCGAATCGAGCGTGGCGCGAATGAAGCGTTTCCCGTTGTAGACCGGGATGACGGAGATGATGCGCGCCCGATCGCTCATGATTGCTGCGCGAGTTCGCTGATCATCGCTTCCCAACTTGGCGGCGTGTAGCCGGTGGCTTGGTTGAAGCGATCGGCGTTGAGGCTGCGGTCGCAGACGAACTCGTCATTCGGCTCGATGACGCCCTCCCA
>DQOE01000022.1 GCA_015658765.1 Verrucomicrobiota bacterium
GATGCAGATCGGGTAGATCAATGCGATGAGCACGCCGCACATCGCGCCTCCCGCGCTGAAGATAAACGTTTCGTTGTTTTTCATCATGGACATGGACACAGCGGTGCTGGCAAGAGTGAAAAGTATTTGAAATGCTGCGTAGCCCAGCGACCCGGTGCGTCCCCAGTTTCGTTCCCGCAACAAACCCACTCCGCAGATAATCAGGATCAAACTCAAAATGCCGCCGAAGCAGGAGGAGAATTGTAAAAATGTGATGTACCCCTCGGCATTTTGAGCGCTCATTTCGCGATTTAATTCAAACGCGAACTCGGAGGATTGCGTTGCCAAAACAAAGAACAGAACCCCGGCTCCACCGCAAATCAGGCCCATCGCGCCAAACACGATATTCAGGATGCCGAAGACCTTGATCGACGCTGGCTTGGGCGCGTCATGCACCACCGTGTACGGGTTGGGCGCTTGAGGGGGAGGTTGCGTGTCCATGTCAACGATTTCGGTTTGGCCGCGAACTTAGCGCGGCAGCCCCAGCCGGTAAACGCCCGGCAAAATTTTTCTCGAATGGGACAGTGTTTGTCCCATCGAGGGTGGTATCGTTTGCGCCATGACGAAGGGGTCAATAGACTGTGGGCACTGCGTGGCTGCCACTCCGGAAACATCTTATGTCACTTGGGACAAACCGCTGCTGACCTCGGCGACCGAGTGGTTGCTCGCCGGCGAGTCTGGCGCCACTGCTAACTTGAGCGATACGCTGCTGCTGCTGCCGACACGGCAGGCCGGCCGCCGGTTGCGCGAGGCGCTTGCGACCGAGATGGCCAAGCGCGGCGGCGGCCTGTTCCCGCCGCAAACGGCGACTCCGGCGGTTCTGCTTGTTGACGAGGAGTCCGCCAAGCCGGTTGCCGACACGGTGGCCTGTCTCTGGCATTGGGTGAACGTGTTACAGGGCGAGTCGCTTGGGCGTTACCCCGCGCTTTTTCCGCAGTTGCCGTCGGTCGTGGATTTCAACTGGTGCCGCCTAATGGCGCAGTCGCTGCACGAGTTGCACGGCACGCTGGTCGATGCCGGCTGGGACTGTGTTGCCGTGGTCAGGTCGGAGCATTGCGAGAAGGAATCACAGCGCTGGAAGGACTTGGCCAAGCTCGAGTCCGTTTACCGCAAATCGCTGGCCAAGGCGGGTTTGTGCGATGTACACGATGCCAAGCGCGCCGCCGCGGCCAAGCCGGTTTTGCCCAACGGCATCCGCCGTGTTGTGCTGATGGGCGTCACCGACCTGTCGCCGCTCGTGCAGTCCGCGCTTGGCCAGGCGGCGGGGCAGGGGGCGGCGATCGAGTCGGTGGTGTTCGGGCCGGAAGACGGTGGGTCGCTGTTCGACGACTGGGGCCGGCCGGTGCCGGAGCACTGGGCCAAGCGCGATCTGCCCCTGGTCAACGAGCAGCTTCACCCGTCACTTGATGAGCGCACGCAGGCGCGTGATGTGGCCAACTGGCTGAAGCGGTACGGAAAAAATGTTTACCAAACCGTCGGCGTCGGCACGGCTGATCCCAAGGTGATCCCGTATCTCGAGCGCGAGTTGGGGGGGGGCGGCATCCGGCATTTTGACCCAAGCGGAAAGGCGATCCGGCACACGGCGCTGCACGCGTTTCTCGAGTCGCTGCTGGCAGTGCTGCAGTATCCAAGCTTCGGCAACGCGGATACTCTACTCCGTCTGCCGGATAGCTGGGCTTGGCTGGCGGCGCTGGATGAGACGATCGAGCCAACTCAACTGTTGGCCGGCTTGGACGATTTGCGGAAGGAGCATCTGCCGGGAGACTTGGCGGCGGCGACCGATTTGGATTTTGTCCAGCGCAGTGAAATGGAAAACATCAGTTGCCGCATCACCGCCCGTGCCGCGCTTCGGTTGCTGAAACGCGCATTGGCAACACTTAACAAAAAGCCGTTGTCCGCCGGTTTGGCCGAGTTCCTGAAATCAACACTGAGCGATCGCGAGTTCGACAGCGCAGAACCGGCGGACGAAATCTGCATCGAGGCCATCGCCCAACTGAACGAGCGCCTGGCCAGGCTGGACGCCGCCGTGCCGCCCAAGGCCAGGCGCAACGCGGCGGCGGAGTTGGCGTTGGTGCTCGATGACCTCGGCCGTGAGTCACTCTTTCCGGAGCGCCCGGCGGACACGATCGACCTGCAGGGCTGGCTCGAGTTGGCGTGGGAGGATGCGCCGCACCTGCTCGTCACCGGCGCGAACGAGGGGCATTTGCCGGAGTCGATTCACGGCGATCGCTTTCTGCCGGAGAGCATTCGCGCGCCGCTTGGCCTGCGCACGAACGGGGATCGTTTGGCTCGTGACGCCTGGTTGGTTGAGTTGCTGGTGAACAGCCGGGGAGAGGGCGGGCGGGTGGATTTTTACGTTGGCCGCCAGCGCAGCAACGGCGACCCGCTCAAGCCGTCGCGCCTGCTGTTCCGCTGCCCGGACGAGCAGTTGCCCGATCGTGTGGTGCACTTGTTCGCCAAGCTGCCGGTCGAAGAGCAGCCGCCGTCGTGGAGTGCCCCGTGGAAGTTGACGACAGGGGAGGTGGAGCCGGTTGAAAAACTCGGCGTCACGTCAGTCGCCGCGTATCTCGGTTGCCCGTACCGGTTTTATCTGCGCCATGTTTTGAGGATGGAGGCGCTCGACCTCGAGCAGCGCGAGCTTGACGCCCGCGGCTTTGGTTCGATGGTGCATCACGTGCTCGACGCTTACGGCATGGATGTTGAGGCGAGACAAACTGAGGACGCGGAACTCATCCAGAAATATTTTGTCGCGGAGCTTGGCCGGCAGGTGGAGCAACAGTTTGGCAAACGATTGTCCCTGCCGTTGACCGTGCAGCGCGAGATCGCCGGGAAACGCCTGATGCTCGTTGCCTTGGAGCAAGCGAAGGCCCGGCAGGAAGGCTGGGAAATTATCGACACAGAGCGAGCGTTCAGGGAGACGCTGGATGGGATGTTGATCAGCGGCCGGATTGACCGAATCGAGAAAAACGCAAACACCGGCGAAGTGCGCGTGCTGGATTACAAGACATCCAACAAGGCCAAGCTACCGGCCGATGCTCATTGGGGGCGATACTACGAGGAGCGCGACGGGGAGGTCGTTCCTGAGTACGCACGGTTTTTGCTCAAGGACAAGCCCCGTCACTGGAAGAATCTACAGTTGCCGCTCTATGCGTGGGCGCTGGAAAAGGAGTTCGGTGCGGCGATTTCGCTGGGCTATTTCAATATCCCGGAGGTTGGGGCCGATGTTGGCATCTCGCTGTTGGAGCCTTACGACCGTGAGTTGTCCAACTCGGCGATGGCGTGCGCAAAAGGGGTTGTTGCGGACGTGAAAGCCGGGCGGTTTTGGCCGCCGTCTCCCAAGCCCGATTATGACGACTTTAAAGGAATCCTTTTTGGGCAAGCGACGAAGACGGCTATCGAGCCGGGGAAGGAGGGCGCAGCATGACACGGATACCCAACACCATGATTCGCGCCTCGGCCGGCTCGGGGAAAACGTACCAACTCACCAACCGATTCATCCGGCTGCTGCTCAACGGCCAGGCGCCGGAGCGGATCATCGCGCTGACGTTTACGCGCAAGGCGGCCGGTGAGTTTTTCGAGGGTATCCTGACGAAATTGGCCGGGGCCGCGAGCGATCCGGAGGAGGCCAAGCGCTTGGCCAAGGACATTGGCCAGGCGGAGAGCGACTTTGGGGCGGATGATTTTCGCTCGGCGTTGCGCCGGTTGGTGGAGGAAATGAACCGACTGTCGTTGGGGACAATCGATGGTTTTTTCCACAGGCTGCTGGGGATGTTTTCGCTTGAGTTCGGCTTGGGCGGTGAGTTCGAAATGATGAGCGAGTTCGAGCGGAAACGCACTCGGTTGACCGTTCTCGAAAGTTTGTTCGCGCGGAGCCTGGGGGATCGCGCCGGGCGGGAGAGCTTGATCGAGTCGCATCGACTGGCAACCGCCGGTCAGGAGCGGCGCGACTTTGTGAATTCCTTCGATGATCATTTAAAGGATTGTCACGGATTGTTCATGCGTGTGCCCGAGGCGAATCGCTGGGGCGAGTCGGCGAGGATTTGGCCAAGCGGCAACGCCTGGGTGAAACAGAAACAGGACTTGGCCGAAATGGTGGAGGATTGGCGGGGGTTGATCGAGCAGGACGAGTTCCCGGACAAGCTTTGTATCGCCTGGGAGAAGGTGGCGGATCACTTGGCCGGGTGGGTGCCAGGGAAAAGTCTCAAGCCCGAGTCCTCAGTGGTTTTTGATCGGGCGCTCGCCGGGTTGAGCGAAATGGAAAAGGGGGATTGGGAGCTGCCATTTGACAGGGGTGTCTATGATCCCTCCAAGAAGTTTTGCCAGAAGCTTGCGCGGATTCTCCGGCATTGCGTGGCGTGTGAACTGGAGACGAAACTGACCCGCACGAAAGGCATTCACAGTTTGCTCTCGGCGTTCGAGGAAGTGTACGACGCCCAGGTGCGCCGGGCGGGGCGATTGACGTTTGCCGATCTGCCGATGCTGCTTGCACCGCAAAACGGGCCGGACAAGATGGACATCGACTACCGCCTCGACGGTGCGTTCGACCACTGGTTGCTCGATGAATTTCAGGACACCAGCACGGTGCAATGGCGCGTGATGGAGAATCTCATCGACGAGGTGGTGCAGGACCCGGAGGGTCAGAGGACGTTCTTTTGCGTCGGCGATCCCAAGCAGTCGATTTACCAGTGGCGTGGCGGTGATCCAACGCTTTTCGACTGCATCGAAGCCCGGTATCAAGGTAGCACTGACGGGGAGTTCAGCGCGGTTTCGCTGAGTAAATCGTGGCGATCCTGTGAGCCGGTGCTGGACCTGGTAAACGCTGTTTTCGGCGACGCGGATGTGCTGCGACAGTTCGATCAAAACCAAACGGCAGCCCATCGCTGGGCGGCGATTTGGGAGACGCATCAACCCGCCAAGCCAAGGGTCGGCGAGGACGGGCACGCCATGTATCTCACCGTCGAGGCCAAGGGGGATCGCTGGGCGATGGTGGCCCATTTGCTCGGTCGAATTGATCCCATCGCGAACGGGTTGAGCTGCGCGATCATCGTCCAGAAAAACAAAACGGTTCAGGAGGTGGTGGACTTCCTGCGCGGCGCGCTTCCGCACGTGCCGGTCGTGGGCGAATCGGCGACCA
Organism: Verrucomicrobiota bacterium; assembly: GCA_015658765.1. Taxonomy (GTDB): domain Bacteria; phylum Verrucomicrobiota; class Verrucomicrobiia; order Limisphaerales; family UBA1096; genus UBA1096. Next base: position 5,174 of record DQOE01000022.1, read on the forward strand.
ATCCCGGCGCGGACAACCCGCTTGGCATGGCGTTGCTTTCGCTTCTCCGCGCGGCGGCGCATCCGCGGGAGCGGTTCAACGAGGGGCATGTTTTGCTGACCCCCTTGGCTGGGCTTCTGTCACCCGACCGGGACAGGCGCCAGGCCGCTCTGCGCGATGTGCAACGCGATGTTTATCAGCGGGGTTTCGAGCCGGTGATTTGCGATTGTATCAGTCGAATTGACGTGTCGAACATGGATCCCTTTGCGAAGTGGCGGGCGAAACAATTCCTGGATTTGGCCCGACAGTTTGACGAGACCGGCAGCCGGGACATCGATGAGTTTGTTCGTTTTGTGACGGCACAGGAGGCGGCCGACGCCTCGGGAGCCAGAGTCGTCCAAGTGATGACGGTTCACAAGGCGAAGGGGTTGACGTTCGATGCCACCATTTTGCCCGACATCGAGGGTTCCCGGCTCGATAAAGTGCGGAAGGACGCCTTGCACACGCACAAAACCGGGGACGGCGATGCCGACTGGATTCTATCCCTGCCCGGCAATGACATTTGCGAAGTGGACAATCAGCTCGGCCCGGCGCTTGCTGAGGCACGCTCCGAAGTGTGTTATGAAAATTTTTGCAAACTTTACGTCGGGCTCACCCGGGCAAGCCACGGCTTGTACGTGGTATCCACGGCGCACAAACCCAGCAGCAAATCGCTGAATTACATCCGTCTGCTGCACGAGACGTTGGCGGAAGAAGACAGCAGACCGTTCGAGGGCGCGCCGGTTTCGGGTGAAATTGTTTTCGAGAGTGGCGGCTTCGACTGGGTGCAGGCCAAGCCGGTGGCGGAAGCCAAGCCGCTGGGCGAGCCGGGGCTTGTCCAAGCCAAGCGCGGGCATGTCCGCTTGGCTGGACGCCGAGCGTCGGTTCATGGCTCTGTTGTTTTGTCCGTCACCCAGTTGTTTGCGGCGGGCGGTGCGGATGCCATCTCGTTCGGCTTGGCTGTCCACAAGGTTTTCGAGCAGATCGAGTGGGTGGATGACACGACACCGGCCAAGCTGGAAGCGTTGCGCGAGCCGATGCCGGAGGCGGTCGACGAGGTGGCACGTTGCCTTGCCGACGAGACCGTGGCCAAGCGCCTGGCCAAGCCCGAGGGCGACGTGCAACTCTGGCGCGAGCGTGCCTTCGATGTGGTGGTTGATAACGAGATGATCTCCGGCGTGTTTGACCGGGTGCATGTGTACGCCGATCGGGCAGAGATCATCGACTTCAAAAGCGATAGGGTGGGGGATGATCTTTCGCTGGAACAGGCTGCCGAAAAGTACGCGCCACAAATGGCCACCTATCGCCAAGCCTTGGCCAAGCTCACCGGGTTGGCCGAGTCAGCCATCCGTTGCAGCCTCGTGTTCACCCACCCCTGCACAGTGGTGGAGGTGTGAACGGGGATAGTTGAATATCACCCAAACACTCTGATTGAATGTGGGGTATGGGGGAAATTTTAAGCGACCTCTTGCATTGGCCCCGTTCGAGGAGAAGGCAACGGCCGGCTTTCTGCTTTGAAATGAGCGATAACATCCTCCAGGGTTTGTTCCAATTCGGCGAATAATTTTACAGGGTCATCACCGTGAATGCCTGTTATGAGATCCGGACATTGGCCAACATAAGCGGAATCTTCTTCGTTCCATTCCACCCATTTGTGATACCGATCACTTGCTTTCATGGCTTCAGTTTTTTTATGGCGCGTTTGGCCTGTTTTTCCTAATAGCGCTTGGCGTCCTGGCCTTCACGATCACTGATTGTAACGGCTCCGGGATAATACCGATGTGTGAACTTTCGGTGTGATCCTTTACCACCTTTCCCGATTTCGTAAAACCCAGCATCAAGCAAGTCGTGGATGACATCCCTAACTTTTCTAGGCGCGCCGGAATTATTAGCTATTTTAGCCCAATGGCAAGTGGACAACAAACTCCCGCCTTACTTGGCCGGATTCTTGAATATGCCAGCGCCTGGCCAAGCGTTACACGTCCTTCCACGCGCGATCCTTCGCCGAGGCGAGGACGGCGTCGCAGACTCGGGCAGTCTCGAGGGCGTCGCGGAAGGTGGGTCGGCACGGTTCGCCGCTGTCGAGGCTGGCGAGGAAGTCGGCGACTTGATGCACGAAGGTGTGCTCGTAGCCGATGCAGAGGCCGGGAACCCACCACTTGTCCATGTACGGCATGTCGCCGTCGGTGATGTGCACGCTGCGCCAGCCGCGCGTGTTGGGGTCGTCGCTGTGATCGAAAAACTCCAGCCGGTTAAGGTCGTGCAAATCCCAGCGGATGGAGGCGTCGGCGCCGTTGATCTCCAGCGTGTACAACGCCTTGTGCCCGCGCGCGTATCGCGTGGATTCGAACAGTCCGAGCGAGCCGTTCGCAAAGTGGCAGTGAAAAATACAGGCGTCGTCGATGGTGACTTTTTGCTTCTCGCCGGTGGCGGTGTGCACGCGCTCCTTGATGAACGTCTCGGTGACGGCGGACACGTCGGCAATGCTGCCGTTGAGCCAGATGGCGGTGTCGATGCAGTGGGCGAGCAAGTCGCCGGTGACGCCACTGCCGGCGGCCGCGGCGTCCAGACGCCAAAGACCTTCGCCGCCTTGGGGGAGATCGGCGCTGATGGTCCAGTCCTGCAGGAAGTTGGCGCGGTAATGAAAAATCTGGCCGAGCTTGCCGCTATCGACAATCTGCTTGGCCAAGGTGACGGCCGGGACGCGCCGGTAGTTGTACCAGACCGTATTCGGCACACCGGCTTTCTCGACGGCATCGACCATCGGCGTACTCTCCTCGGCGGTGCGGGCCAGCGGCTTTTCGCACAGCACCATCTTACCCGCCTCGGCGGCGGCGATGGCTACCTCAGCGTGTTGATCGTTGGGTGTGCAAATGTCGATGGCGTCAATGTCATCGCGCTTGATCAACTCGCGCCAATCAGTTTCGTAACTCTCGTAGCCCCACTGTTCGGCGAAGGCTTTGGTGCGATCCTCCGTGCGACCGCACACCGCCTTGAGCACCGGCCGATGACCGAGATCCGGGAAAAAGTCGCTGACGCGCTTGTACCCGTTCGTGTGAGTCCGGCCCATAAAGCCATAGCCCACGAGCCCGATGTTGAGTGATTTCTTTTCGCTCATGATTAAATTTTTAATATTCTAAATCTAGTTGGCGGTGGATGAGTCTCGCGAGATTGCCGCGGCGTCCTCCATGACCAGTTGATAGGCGTCGACGATGTTGACCTCCAATTCCTCCAGCGTCTCGCCTTGGCTGAACACGCCCGGCACTTCCTTGAGTTTGCCGACGCACCAACCGCTGTCCTGCCAGTAGTTGAGCGTGAATCGCCTCTGCATCGGGCTATTTTATCAGGACAAGACTTGGAATCAATCCCAGCCGTGCGCGTCGCGGACGTCGATCATCGCCTTGAGGATGGTGTTCCACGTGTCGGGGTTCTCCAGCGTGGCGTTGGGGAACATGCAGCCGTCCCAGCAGATGTGCTTTATGTTGCGGTCGGCGGCGTCCTTTAGCCAGTAGCCGGCACAGCGGGTGATGTCCAGTTTGCCGTTGGGATCGTCGGCGGGGCAATGTTTGCCGGTCTTGTCGTGGTCGCCGGCACCGTGCACTTCGCCGTCGTTTTGTGCGACGTGGAAGTCGATGGTCCACGGGCGGAGCTTGTCGGTCATCTGCTCGTAAGCCGCCCAGAATTCCTCGGCGCTGTAGCCTTCCTGCAACAGCGCGTGCTCCGGCGCGTTGTAGCCAAGCGTGTAAAGGTATGTGTGCGCGAGGTCGGCTTGGAAACCCAGCGCCTCGGGCATCCCAACGCCTTCGAGCACGTCGAGCATATCTTTCCAACTATGCATACCAGCCCAGCAAATTTCGCCCTCGGCGGCAAGGCGCTCGCCGTGGCCGGCGGCGATGGTTGCGGCTTCCTTGAAGGTCTCGACGATTTGTGCCGTGTTGCCTGAGGCATCCTCGCGCCATTTCTCGACACCGAACTCGGCTGAGTCGATGCGGATCACGCCGTACTTGCGCGCACCGTGCTCATTGAAAATCTTCGCAATGCGACAGGCCATCCTCACCGC
>DQOE01000219.1 GCA_015658765.1 Verrucomicrobiota bacterium
ACGGCTCTTCATCAGCGACTCGAGCCACCACCGCATCGTCGTCACCGACCTCGACGGCAGGTTCATCGACACCATCGGCTCCGGCCGCATCGGCCTGGCCGACGGCGGCTACGACGAGACGCAATTTTTCCGGTTGCAGGGACTCGCCTATCACGATGGCAGCCTGTACGTCGCCGACGCCGAGAATCACGCGCTGCGCGTGGTCGACACGAAGGCCAGGCGCGTCACTACGCTCGCCGGCAACGGCACGCAGGGCCGCGACTACAACGGCGGCAGGAGCGGCCGCGAGCAACCGATCAGCACGCCATGGGACGTGCTCGTAGAGGGCGACCAAGTCTTCATCGCCATGGCCGGCACGCACCAGATTTGGGCTTACGACATCGGCAAAAAAATCGCGAGGAATTACAGCGGCAACGGCTCCGAGCAAAATCTCAACCGCGCCGACAGACTGCTCGCCGCGTGGGCGCAGCCGTCCGGCCTGGCCGTCGGCAACGGCGAACTGTTCATCGCCGACAGCGAGAGCAGCACCGTGCGCGCGATCGACTTGACGAGTGGCGCCACCCGCACCATCGCCGGCGGCGAGAATGCCCAGCCGCGCAACCTGTTCGCGTTCGGCGACACGGACGGCGTCGGCGAAAAAGCCCGCATGCAGCACGTCCTCGGCGTCCAGTGGTGGGCGAAGGAAAACAAGGTCATCGTCGCCGACACGTACAATCACCGGCTCAAGCTGCTCGACCCGAAAACCGGCGAGGTCCGGCGCTGGATCGGCTCCGGCAAGCCCGGCCTCCGCGACGGCAACGGACTGGACGTGCAATTCTCCGAGCCGTCCGGCTTCGCGCTTGGCCCGCGGGGCAAACGGCTGTTCGTCGCCGACACGAACAACCACTCGATCCGCGTCGTCGATCTCGCGTCGCTCGACGTGACCACGCTCCAGCTCACCGGTGTTCCCGCCGCCGGCAAACCGGTCGCGCCGCGCAGTCTCCGGTTGGCCGACCTGCCCGGCACGCCGACGATTCGCACCGAGCCGCTGCGCTTGGCCAAGGGCAAGGACGGCGTGCTGATGCTGAACCTCGCGCTCCCCGCCGGCCATCACTTCACCGAGGACGCCGGCAGCCGCTGGCAGGTGATCGCCGACGACAAGTCGCCGGTCCGCATCAGCGAAGCCAAGGCCGCTGGTGCGCTGAAGGAGAACGCTGCGATCCGCATCCCGTTGACGCTGATGGACAATGCCGAGGGCGGCCTCGTGCGCGTCGAGGCAATCGCCTACTTCTGCGAAGATGACGGTCCGTGCCAGGTTTCCGGCGTGCTGTTCGAGGTGCCGGTCGCGCTTGGCCAAACGCCCGGGAAACCGGTCGGGCTCAGGCACACCTTCAGCAGCCAGGCCGCCCAATTCGGCCTCCCGATCGGCGAAACACCATAATTGGTTATTTTTATGTTTGACAATATATTATTAAAACTTTTATATTTCCCAAAGAAAGTAAAACCGCCAATTGAAAATGAAACATAAACCAGAAGCCATCACGCCGCTGTTTTGCGCGGCTCTCCTGATTTTCGGCACTCCCGGGTCCGGCGCCCAATCTGCCGACAACACGCTGAAAGGCCCACCCGCGGCGGTGAAAAGCAGTTTCGAGGCAGTCGCCGCGCGGCTCGATCCCAACGGCCACCTTTACGCCTACATGAGCACCGAGCAGGCGCTGGCCCGGCTGGACGAAGGACTCGAGGGCCTGATCACGCTGGCCAAGACGGGCACAGAAGCCGGCGGCGGGCTGATCAACAACCCGTTCGTGGCGCCGATCATCGAGGGCGTGCTGGGCGTCGTCGAGCCGGCCTACCGCCAGAGCGGCATCGGCGAGATCAGCGGCGTCGGCATGAGCAGCCTCGCGATCGAGGAAAACCTCTGGCGCAGCAAGATTTTCGTGCACCATCAACCGGGTAAGGGCAGTGGCCTGATCTGGGACATGTTCGGCGAGCAACCGCACACGCTGGAGGTACTCTCACTGGCTCCGGACAACACGGCAGCCCTGATGCACAGCGACCTGGACGTGAAACGCGTCATTGACTGGGCGGACACCGTGTTCGGGGAGATGCTCGGCGGCGAATCAATCATGGCCAATGCGCCGCCGCAAGTGCAGGACATCCTCGACTCATTCGGCAACGAGGCCGGGTTCCTGATGACGCTGGACAGTGAAAACAAGATGACCCTGCCCGGCTTCATGTTCGACCGGGAGGAGGATCTCGAGTTGGACGGTGTCGCGTTTGCGCTGCTTTTGCGCGTCAACGACGACACGTTGATGGAGATGCTCGGCGAGGCAATGGGCGGCGGGTTTGGCGCTCCGGAGGGAACCAAGGTCGGTGGTGTCACCATTCACTCCATTCCCCTGCCAATCCCGCTGCCGATCAAGATGGATCTCTCGCCCTGCTACTTCCAGGTCGGCAACTACATGGTGTTGTCATCGGCGGAGAGCCTGGCCAAGCGCATGGCCACGGCGCACGGCGGCAAGGGCCGGCTCACGGACTCGCCCAAGTTCAAGGCCTTGGCCAAGGGACTGAGTCTGAAGGCCAACGGCATTTACTACGCCGACCCACAGGCCACCGAATGGGGGATGCAGATCAACGAACTGAGCATGGGCAAACTGGAGGGCGGCTTGGCCAAAGTTTACGAGATTTACGAGGAAAGCCTGAAGGAAGGAATCGGCATGGTCTCACTCTTCAAGGTGCAGGAGGACGGGCTGCTGATCGAGGGCAATTCGACCGTCAACCCGTACGGCGGCAATATCGTGCACTCGATCGCCGGAGTGGGCGTCGCCGTGGCCTCGTCGCTCAACGACCTGCAGCAGTCCGGCCTGTTCGAGGATCTCGGCGGCTTTGGCGGTCCACCTGAACCGGCCTTCGACGATGATTCCGATTTCAATTTGGACGATGATTCTGATTTCGGCCT
>DQOE01000199.1 GCA_015658765.1 Verrucomicrobiota bacterium
CGTAGCGGGCCTGCATGTAGCAACCGCTGTTGCCTCGCGCCTGGCCGCGCTTCGTCGGCTCGTACGGAAGGCGAAACTCGATATGCAGCTTGTGGCCCTGAAATTTTTTGATGCTGTTCGCGCCCTGCATCAGCAGGCCGCTCTCGGTCATGCGTCCCGGCTTGAAGTTCTCGGCGGATTTGCCGTCGAACAACACGAGCGCGCCCTCGGGCGGCTTCGCGGCGAGCGTCGGGCTTTTGCGGACGGTGCGGTCGATGACGGACTCCTGTCCGTCGAGCGAAAAGGTCAGCTTGCCGCCGGTGATTGATTTGCCGGTGGTGCCGCCGGTGAAGGTGACCGTGTCGCCGTCGCGTGCGCCGTCGTATTGGCGCTTCTCCGCCGCGCCGTCGTAGCCGGCGCCGGGCAGGCCGCCGGGGTAGAGCACCAGCCGGAACTTGCCGCCGCCGAGCGCGATGACCTGTGCGCCGACGTCAAATTGGCCGGCCAGCACCCCGGCGTATTCGCCTTGGAACGCGTAGTCGGCATCGGCCTTGGCCGGATCGGCCGCTGCCTCGTTCTTGGCTGCGGAAACGGGAATCAGCCCGGCCAGCAGGATACCGGCGACGAGGCACAACGGGAGTCGTGTAACAGTAAACATGGTGCGTAGACGCAATCGGTATCCTGCTTGGCCAAGCGAGTCAACTGAATTTGGGTTTTTACCGAAGGGGATGCGACTCGCGTGTGCCCCCTCATCCGGCCTTCGGCCACCTTCTCCCTCGGCGGGGGAAAAGGGAACAGGCCGCAGCCGCGATTGGCCAAGCGCGGTTTTTTCTTTCATCGACGGCGGTTTTGTCGATGATTCGCGGGCTGTTTTTATTCGCATGAAGATTGTTCTCGCATACTCAGGGGGGCTCGACACCTCCGTTCTGTTGTCCTGGATCAGGGAAAAGTACTCCGCCGAGGTCATCGCGTTCTGCGCCGACATCGGGCAGGAGGAGGAAACCAAGGGGCTGCGCCCGAAGGCGCGCAAGACCGGCGCGTCGGATGTTTACATCGACGACCTGCGGGAGGAGTTCGCCACCGATTTCATTTTCCCGATGATGCAGGCCGGCGCGATTTACGAGGGACAATATTTCCTCGGCACCAGCATTGCGCGGCCGTTGATCGCCAAGCGCATGGTGGAGATCGCCCGCAAGCACAGGGCACAGGCCATCGCCCACGGCGCCACCGGCAAGGGCAACGACCAGGTGCGGTTCGAGCTGGCCGCCGCCGCGCTCGCGCCCGACCTCGAGGTGATTGCGCCGTGGCGGGACGAGGATTTCCGCAACCAGTTCCCTGGACGCAAGGAGATGATCGACTACTGCGTGGCCAAAAAAATCCCGATCGAGGCCAGCATGAAAAAGCCGTACTCGATGGATCGCAACCTGCTGCACATCTCGTTCGAGGCCGGCATGCTGGAGGACCCGTGGCTCGACGCCTCCGCGCCGAAGTACAAGGGCATGTACAAGCTGAGCGTGTCGCCCGAGGACGCGCCGAACAAGCCGGAGCACGTCACGGTGGATTTTGAGAAGGGCAACTGCGTCGCCGTCAACGGTCGGGCGATGTCGCCGCTCAAGGTGATGCAGGCCCTCAACCGGCTCGGCGGCAAACACGGCATCGGCCGGGTGGACATGGTGGAGAATCGGTTCGTCGGCATGAAATCCCGCGGTGTGTACGAGACACCGGGAGGCGCGATCCTGCACGCGGCGCATCGCATGATGGAGTCGATCACGATGGATCGTGAGGTGATGCACATTCGCGACTCGCTGATCCCGAAATATTCCGAGCTGGTTTACAACGGGTTTTGGTACGCGCCGGAGCGGGAGGCGCTGCAGGCGCTCGTCACCGAGAGTCAGCAAAACGTCACCGGCACCGTGCGGGTGAAACTGTACAAGGGCAACGTGATCGCCGCTGGGCTCAAGTCGCCTGTCAGCCTGTACAACCCGGACATCGCGACGATGGAGGCCGACTCGACAGATGCGTACAACCAGGATGACGCCACCGGCTTCATCCGCCTGAACGGCCTGCGCCTGAAGGTGGCGGCCAAGGTGGCCAAGGCCCGGCGCTTGGCCAAGCGCAAGCGCTGACTTGGCCAAGCGGAGAAGACATGAGCCGACTTTTGCCTTGCCGAATGTGCGGGAATAACCTGAGTCCCCAGGCGACGTTCTGCCCCCAGTGAGGCCATCCCCAGGTTGGCACGGAGCCGGAGGCAGCCAAGCCAGGCGGCGTGGCCGACATGAGCGGGCCGGGCTGCGCGAGCTGATGGCGATCATCGAGGAGAACCTCGAGGTTCTTCGCAGGACAGCCATCCACGGCAGTGGCGAAATGAAGGAGCTGGCCATCGCCCAGCTACAGGCCAGGGGGCAGAAGCTGGATCCGGGAAATGCGCCCGAGGATGCCCCCGATGAGAGCCAACCGTTTGACACGCCGATGTTCCCTAAATTCCCGGGAGAGGGCGATCTACCGGTTGAGGATTAATTGAACGCCCGGCCAACGTGCTTCTTGCCGCTATTTTCCTGAATGTAGCGGGTAAGAATTTCTACAGCCTCGTCCACATCGTCGGTCAGCGTCATTAGCTCTATGTCGCCCGGGCTGATCTGTCCGTTGCACTCGAGCGTTTTTTTTGCCCAGTTAAGCAGCCCTCGCCAGTGTTTTTTGCCGAACAGGATCATAGGGAACGGCTCGATGCGCTTCGTCTGTACCAGGGTTGCCACTTCGAACAACTCATCCAGCGTCCCGAAGCCGCCCGGCATGTAAACGAACCCGAGGCTGTACTTCACGAGGCAAACTTTTCGCGAAAAAAAGTAGTGAAAATTGATCGGCAGATTGGCGTACTTGTTGCCGCACTGCTCGAAAGGAAGCTCGATGTTCAGGCCCACCGATGTGCCCTTGCCCTGTGCAGCTCCCTTGTTTGCAGCCTCCATGATGCCGGGGCCACCGCCGGTGATTACTGGCACGCCGGCTTTGGCCAGTTTTTTGGCCATGGCCACCGCTTGCTGGTAGTAGGGGTTGCGCGGTCTGGTGCGGGATGAGCCAAAGATGGTGACACTCGGCTCGAGCCGGGAGAGTTCCTCGAACGAATCGACGAACTCAGCCATGATCCGGAAAATGCGCCAGGGATCCTCACGCGTGAAGGGCGGCTCCTTTCTGTGCTTGTCTGCCATGCCGGCAGAGTAGTCGGCGGGTGCCAAAAAGCACCCTTTTTCCGTAAACCGGCTTCTGGAAATTACTCGTCGAGCTCTGCCACGGTCACGCGGAAGAACCTGGCCGGGGTCGCGGCGTCCGGGGTGAATGCCATCTCGCCGACACCATCCACGGCATCGAACGCTTCGCCGGCCTCCCAGTCGCTGAGGTTGGTCGAGGACTCGATGGTGAACTCCAGCAGCGGCGCACGGTCGCCGGTGCCGTAGGGGCCGATCACCTTGACGAGCTTGTTGCCGTCGTCATCCGTGGCGAAGCCCAGGCGGGTCTGCTCCTGCAGAAAGGCGACGGTCTTGGTCTTGCGCAGGTTGGCGGCGGTGTCCATCGGGGTTTCGCCGGTGTCATCGAGCAGGTTGATGTCGGTGCCGAAAAACAGGTGGAGCGCCACCATGTCGTTGTCACCCGCACCAGCGGCTTCGTGGATGGTGATTTTCGGACCGTTAACGCCACCGGTCTCGATAATCAGCTCGGCGACCTCCGTGAACTCGTACGCCTCGGCCACGTCCAATGCAGACCAGTTCCACTGGTCCAGAGTGTTGGCTGTGGCGCCGAATTCCAACAGGATCGCGGTCACCTCGGGTAGGCCCTGCCCAGCGGTGACGTTCAGCCCGGTTCGTTTCCAGTTATCGATCGCATCCACATCGGCGCCTGCCTCGAGGAGGATTCGGCAGTTGTCGGGATGGTTCAACCCGATGGCGTATGACAGCGGGGTGAAGCCCAGCTCGGTCTTGGCCTCGAGATCGGCCCCCTCGATCAGCATAAGCTTTAGGATGTCCTTGTTGCGAGAGTGGGAGGCATAGTGTAGCGGGGTCTTTGTGGTGTAGGCCGGTTCGTTCACGTCGGCTCCCTTTTCGAGGAGCGCCTTGAC
>DQOE01000325.1 GCA_015658765.1 Verrucomicrobiota bacterium
AAGCCGGGGGATGTGCCCAAGGCTAAGTTGGCGGCTTTTCGGACACGGGTGGAGCCGGTTCTTAAGCGGGTGTGTGTTGGGTGTCACGGGCCGGAGAAACAGAAGGGCAAACTTCGGATTGATGCGCTGGATCCCGATTTGCTGAAGGGGAAGGACGTCAACTGGTGGTTGGAGGTGTTCGACGTGATTAGCAACGGTGAGATGCCGCCGGAGGATACGGAGGTGCAGTTGGCGGACGCGGAGAAGGGGCGAATTGTCGATTGGCTGTCCGGCGAGATTCAGATGGCGTCACAGGTGCGCCGGAGCGAGCAGGGGCACACGTCGTTCCGGCGGATGACACGTTACGAGTACAAGTACGCGCTGCAGGATCTGCTAGGGGTGCCGTATGATTTTTCACGTGACCTGCCGCCGGAGTCGTCGTCTGAGGATGGTTTCAAGAACAGCTCAGAGATGCTTCAGATGACAGTGGTACAGTTTGAACAATACCGGTTGTTGGCGCGCAAGGCGCTGGAGCGTGCGACTGTGCGCGGTGACGTGCCCCAGCCGGTTTACTACGGGATTTCGATGAAAGCCGCAGCGACCCGAATCGATGCCAAGTATGCGGCGAATGTGGAAACGACACGGAAGAGAATGAAGGAGGAAGGGATCGCGCTTGAGGAGGCGCTGAAAAAGCAGGCCGAAAACTATTCGAGGAATCATGGTGGGGCCCACTTCAAGGATTTGATAACAGGTCAGGGCATCGGAACCCGCTGGAGTTATGGTGGCGCCAAGTACGCGTGGACACCGACACGCACGCGGCCTGAAATACCGCCGGTTTTGCCGGATGTGGTGGTGATCCCGGCGAATTCGAAGTACATTGTCGACGTGGGCGATGGCCTACCGGACGTGGGCACCATGCGCGTGCGCATTCGGGCGGCGCGAGTGACACCAGAGGGCAAACATCCGCCGACGCTGCGATTGTTTTTCGGCAACCAAGCTAGTAACGATTCGCGCGTTGCCGTGCGCGCGGGTGAACGTGATATCACCATTACGGCTTCACCAGATAAGCCGGAGTTTTATCACTGGGACGTAAGGCTCAGTGAAATTGCGCGCAACGCCTACCGCCGCATCCAGAAACTCGGCCAGTTGCCGAACCCGGCGGAGTTTCTCTATTTTCAGAACTGCTCGAGCACGCCGGTGACTACTGTGCAGATCGATTATGTGGAGATCACCGCGCCCGTCCATGAGCAGTGGCCGCCGGAATCGCATACACGCATTTTCTTTCAGAGCGATCATCAGGCGGACGAGAAAAAATATGCGCGCGAAGTGTTGGCAAAGTTCATGCGACGTGCATGGCGCCGGCCCGTGACCGCGGCGGAGATCGACCAAAAGCTGGTCCTCTTCGCCAAGCTTCGGCCGCAGTGCGATGACTTTCAGGAGGTGATGGTTGAGGTGTTGACCACGGTGTTGTCCTCGCCGAAGTTTCTTTATCTCGTTCAAGCCGGCGAAGTGGATGACAAAAAAGAAAGCCAACGCATTTCGGGTTTTGAGCTGGCCAGTCGGCTTTCATTTTTCCTGTGGAGCAGCATACCCGATGAGCAACTACTGAACCTTGCCGCCAAGGGCAAGTTGCGCGATCCGGTCGTGCTGCAGGCGCAGACACGCCGACTACTGGCAGATCCCAAGGCCGATCGGTTTGCCCGCTACTTCACGCGGCAATGGTTGGGTATGGAACTACTGGATTTCCTGAAGATCGATTCCAAGGTGTACGGGCGTTTTGACCCACTGCTGATGGAGGCGATGCGTGAGGAGCCGGTCGCCTTCTTCGGTGAGGTGCTGAGGCGTAACCGCACGGTGATGGATTTTCTCCAGTCCGATTACACGATGGTAAACGACCGGCTCGCGCGGCATTACGGGCTGCCGGAGGTGATCGGCAACAGCCTGCGCCTGGTAAAGCTGGAGGCGAGCAACCGGCGTGGCGGCGTGCTCACGCAGGCGGGACTATTGGCAATGAACTCGGACGGCAAGGATTCGCACCCACTTAAGCGTGGCATTTGGCTGCTGGAAAATCTGTTGAACGATCCACCGCCACCACCGCCGCCGGCCGTGCCGGAGATTGATTTGGCCGACCCGGAAATCCTCAAGCTCACACTCAAGGAGCGCATGGAAGATCACCGCAACGATCCCGCCTGCATCTCGTGCCACTCGAAGATCGATCCGTGGGGGATTGCGTTTGAGAACTTCGATGCCGTTGGCCTGTGGCGCGACAAAATCGGCAAGGATCCGGTTGATGCCGCCAGCGTGTTGTTCAACAAAGACGAGCTGCGCGGCATGAAGGGGTTGAAAGACTACCTGCTGGCCAACCGTCAGGATCAGTTCGCGCGCGCGATGGTGCATAAGATGGCGGCCTACGCTCTGGGCCGACCGTTGACCTTTGGCGACCGCTCGCAAGTCGACCGTATTACTGCCGATCTCCGCAAGCGCGGCGACGGTCTGGCGGACTTGGTCTTTCTGATTGTGAAAAGTGACCTGTTTCAGTTAGAGTAACCCCCAAGGAAGCGAAGGTATGAACACGAATCTCTCCCCACTGGATCGCCGGAAATTTCTTCGCGGCGCCGGCGTGGCGCTGGCCCTGCCGTGGTTCGAATCCTTCACTGGCGTGGCCCGCGCGGTGCAGCGGCCCGTGAAGCGCAAACGGCTTGCCTGCTTTTACCTGCCCGACGGCGTGCCCATGCCACTGGAGAAGGATCCAGCTTTCATGGACTGGAGCTGGTTTCCGCACGGCAAGGACAAGGACTTTAACTTCACTAAATGCATGGAGACGCTCAAGCCGTTGCGCAATGAGCTGACGGTGTTATCCGGTTTGTCCCACCCAGCAGTACGGCGTGTGCACGGTCACTCCAATGCGGATCAATTTCTCACCGGTGCGGATACTGGTGCGGATGGCGATTATCAAAATAGCATCTCGCTCGATCAGGTGTTCGCCGCGCATGCCGGCGAGCATACCCGGCATGCGTCGCTCGTGATGTCCACCGACGGCGGCACCGGATCGCCGCGCGGTGCGCAGACGATGTCCTACAACAGCAACGGCCGGCCCATCCCCGCCGAGCACAAGCCCAAGCGCATTTTCGACATGCTCTTCGTGAAGAGCAATCCGGACGCCGCACGCCGCCTTGCCTTGAGCAAAAGCGCCCTTGATGACCTCATGGAGGACGCCCGCTCGCTGAAGCGTTCGCTCTCCAAGCGCGACCAGGAAACGCTTGCAGAGTATTTACAGTCCGTGCGGAACACGGAAATGAAGATCGAGAAGGCCAAGCGTTGGCTTAATATTCCTTTACCGCGCGTGGACGTAGATCACCTTAAGCTCGACGTCACTCCCGAGGATCCGCGCAATTACCTACAGACGATGTACGAACTGATTTACCTCGCGTTCAAGACCGACACCGCACGCGTGGCGACCTACCAGCTTGGCCGTGAAAACGGCGTGGGTATTAGTGACTACCTTGCTCGCGCAGTGGGATACAAGGCGACCCACCATCTTTCGCATGAAACCAAGAAGCCCGGCGGCTTCAAGAACTTTGGCATCTACTGCCGCTTCATCAACGAGGAACTCGGCCGCTTTGCCAGCCGGCTCAAGGCTACGCCCGAGCCCGGAGGCGAGGGCAACATGCTCGACAACACCGCACTCCTGTTCGGCTCCGCCTCCAGCGCCTTCCACCTCTCGCGCAACTACCCGTTGCTCTTGGTCGGCGGCCGCAACATGGGCTTCAAGCACGGTCAATACCTCAAGTATGGCCAGGGCAACAAAAACCATCAGTCAACTTCCGGCATCAGCACCGATGCCGGTTGGCGCGCCGAAATGGATTACACCGAGCTGCCGCTCTCCAACCTATACCTCACCATGCTTCACAAACTCGGAGTGGAGACTGAAAGCTTCGGCGGCAGCACCGGTACGTTAAGCGAAGTGTGAGTTTCTTTTCGCATTGTCGCCGTTTTAACTGTTGCCGCTAAGGTGGGTTGGCTATTTCCCTTCAGCTTTCAATTCTTCACCCGGCTTGCCGCCATGTTTGCGGAGGAGTGCGGTAGTTGCAGTTTGATTATGTCTATCGGCCCAATCTAGAGGTGTATCTCCATCTTCATCCCTCGCATTCACATCCGCACCTCCTGCGATAAGCAGTTCGACGACTTCCTTGTGGCCTTTCCAAGCCGGCCAATGCAAAGGAGGCCATCCATAACCATCTTTCGCATTCACATCCGTGCCAGTAGCGATATA
>DQOE01000017.1 GCA_015658765.1 Verrucomicrobiota bacterium
ACGTCGCCGTGACCGTGGTCCATCTCCACTTGAAACTGATGCTCGATCATCCGCTCGCGAAGCCACTGCGTCAGCGCCTCACGCACGTCACTCATGCCGCTGAATTGCCCGACCGGCGGCTGCAACACATCGCCGAAGTGAACGCTCATCCTGGGGAAGCACTGTTTCCAGCCCGGGTGCCGCGACCACGGCAGGCGCAGCGCGTTGCGAAGGTGGCAGGTGATCACTTTGGCTTCGGTTTTGTGCAGCAGGAAACCGGTTCCCTCGAACAGTTTCATCAGGCAGCCGGTCTCCGAGATGCGGCCCTCGGCAAACAAAATCAGCCGGCCGCCGCCCTGCAGGAAATTGGCCATCTCCTTCACGGCGAACGGCGAGGCGTGATCCACCGGGAAGGTGTAGCGGTTGACCATCATGAACCGAAACATCCAGTGGCTGTCCGCCCTCGAGGCCGAGGTGACGAAGCGCCAGTCCTCCCCCACGCACAGGCCGACCAGCCACCAGTCGAACCAAGACACGTGGTTGGGGATCAGCAGCACCGGCCCCGGCGTGTCCAGCACGCCGCCGCCGTGAATGCGAAGGCGAAACAGGACACGGGCCAGCAGTCGGCTGATGAAGCGGATAAAAGGCATCGGCTCGGGGTCGAAAAACTCCGTCGGTTGTAGCGGGATCACCGCCAAACAAAAGCCAAAACCTCAGCCACAGCCTCTCACCCCAGCGCCGAGAGCATCCGCTCGCGATCCAGCGGCTGGATCTCGTTCACGATCCAGTCGCGCATCGCCTGGCCAAGCGCGGTGTCCTGCGGATGCGAAACAAACGCCAGCTCGACACCAAGCGCCCTGGCCAGGCGCCGGGCCATCACCGGCCACACCACTCCGATGTCTCCCGTGACAGCCAAGCTCCCCTCCAGCCGCGCGAAGCCGGACATCTCCATCCGGAACGGCACCTCGAACTGCTTGGTCTTGGGTCGGCCAAGGTTAATCGCCTCCTGCACCCCCTTGTCATCCCGCTCGGCCTGCCAGACTTTTTCCAGCGCCGGGTCGAGGTCGATCCGGACGATCGTCCTGCCCTCGAGCGACCACGTCGGCTGTCCCTCCCACGCAGCCCACATCCCGTGGCCAGTGTGCGTCTCGAACGGCCCGTCGTGAATCTCCTGCGTCAGCGCCACCGCCGACTCGATGATCACGTCGGCCTCACCGAGCATCCCAGCCAAACGCGTTGAGCGTTCGCTGACTGAAAGACTGTCGCCGATGGCCAAGCCGACCGCGCCGCCGCCAACGAGTTGCGGAATCGTCACCAACACCGGCAACCCCCCGCGCGCGCCCGCGCCGAGCATCGTCCGCTCGTCCGCGCCCAAGCCGGCCACCACCTCAAAACTCTCGCCGCGCTCCTTGGCCAAGCGAAGCACCACCTCGGCCAAGCGCTCGATGTGGAGCCCCATCGGGTAGCCGAGGTTTCCCGCAGCCTTGATGACCGACCTGCCCTGCGCTTGGCCAAGCCGCTCGATGAGCCCCTCGTCCAGCGCCAATTCCTCCCCGAGCCTCGCCAGCGCCGGCCCGGTCATCTCCGTCAACTCGAACGCGCCGCCGTGCGGCAACAGCGACTCGGCCACGCCGGCCTCTCGCCCGTCCACGCGCTTGACGCGATCCAACACGCCGGCCATTTCGTGCGCGACAACGGCCGAGCTGGTGGTGACGCCGTCCACGATCCCGACGCGCATCAACTCGGCCACCAGCGTGGTCACGCCCTCGTGAATATTCGGGCCGCTGCCGGTGACGACGACGACTTTGCCGGCGCGCTGCTTCGCCTCGACGATGCGCCCGACGGCGGACTCGATCCGCTGCAGGGCAACCGGCGGAAGGCTCTTTTCGAGTTGCTCAACAGCATCCCAATCGGGTGGCAATGGCGGCGCGACTTTTTTCATTTCACTTGGGCTTGCGGGCGGTCCTGGCCTTGGCCGGATACTCCCGCGCCTCGTCGTGCGGCAGGTGGTAGAAAAATCCATCCTCCGCGCCGAGCAACAAATCCGGCTTGCCGTCGCCGTCCCAGTCCACAACGCACGGGCTGGTGCTGTGCGCCGCCAACTGCCGTTGGCCAAGCGGCCCCACGCGCTTGAGGACGATGTTGCCGTCGCGCGTTTCGCAGTTGCGCCACCAGTCGGCGTTGGCGGAATCGACCAACACGTCCAGCCGCCCGTCGCCGTCCCAATCGGCGACAGCGATCTTTCGCCGGCCGCTTTTGCCGGCGGTGCCGGGGTTCAACTGGATCGGCCGGTTGTCCTCGTCCACGAAGATGCGGCGCGGCGGCAGCAGCTCAAGTTTCCCGCCGGTGCGCCGCCGCTTAAACAACGCGAGGTAACCCTCGTGATCCAGCATCACCAAGTCGACAAGCCGGTCGCCGGTAAAGTCCACTGCCACCGGCGTCGTTCGCCATTGGGTGACGAGCTGCCTGCCCCTCGGGTTCCACCAAAACCACTTGGGCTTGGGCGGCGCGCTTGGCCAAGCGACCTCGACGGGCCGGGCAGCGGCCAGGCGCGGTTGCGTGCGGCTGCCGGCGTTGCGATACCACAGCACCTCGCCCCAGATCGAGTTCACCATCACGTCGGGCAAGCCGTCGTGATCCCAGTCCGCCACGGAGAGCGTCGTGTAGCCCCACTTCGCCTCGCACGGCCCCTGAATGCTGCCGTTCTCACCGGCTTGAATCCGGATGACCCGGCCGTCGGCCTCGAGGCGCCGGCCCGCCGCCCAGCGCGGCCTGGCCCCGCCGCCGAGATTTTCAAAAAAGCCGATGTAACCGGCGGTGTTGCCGCTCACGATGTCATCGTCGCCGTCGCCGTCCCAATCAACCGCCACCGGCGTGGAAAGCGCGCCGAACTTCACGCCCGCCGCCTCCTGCCGGAAAAATCTCGGCGCGGCAAAAAGCGGCGCGCCATCGGCCACGCGGCCGGTGTGCTCGACGAATGCCACGCGTCCGTCCTCCTGTCCAATGACCAAGTCCATGTCGCCGTCGCCGTCCCAGTCGATCGCGCTCGGCACGATCATTTGCAGATCCATTTTCAGTTCGCCGCCGTTGGTCTGCCGGAGCCGTTGACCGGCGAGATAGCGGGGCTGCGTCCGCGAGCCGGCGTTTTCAAAATAAGTCAGCCCGTCGAGAAACTCGCCGCAGACGAGATCCAGATCGCCGTCGGCGTCGTAGTCCGCGAAGTTCGGCGTGGGCCACCCGTAAACATCCACCGCCGCGCCGCCTGCCTCGACGAGCTGCTTGGGCGCGTAAACCGGCCTCGCGCTAGAGCCGGTGTTGCGCATCCAGTAAACGTGGCCGTGCAACGGGCCGTTGATCCACTCGCCTCTGGCGTTGTAGGCGTTGTCCCAGCCGTACTCGGTCCAGTCGCCCACGCCGATGACGAGATCGAGCAGGGCGTCGCCGTCGTAATCAACGAGCCGCCAGACATTGTTGCGAACATTATTCGGGTGAATGTTGCCCTTCGAAAAGAGCGACACCGACTCGGCAAATCCTCTTTTGCGGAAGCCCACGAACTCGCGGCTCGGAATCAGCACGCGATCCGTGCCGCCAACTCGGGAGACGCTGATGTTGCGGTATCCCCTGCCCAGCCGGACGCCCGGCTTGAACACCGGCATCACGCCGCCGCCGCCGGGATTTTCAAAAAAATAAATGCCATTGGACGGCCGATCCGGGCAGGACACCAGCAGGTCGAGGTCGCCGTCGCCGTCGTAATCCATCGGCATGGGCCAGGCCCAAAGCCCGACCGCCAAGTCCACGGCCAAGCCGGGGTTGCCGTAACGAAGTTGCTGCAAGCCGGTCGGGGCCGCGTCGCCGACCGCCGCGCCACCGGTCAGCACCACGGCCAGCAGAGTGCGGCGAAATTGGTTTGTGCTGAAAATGAACATGGGAATGAATGTGTGAAAAAAAGGCTGCGCCGGTTGTAGCGGGACTACTGCCAAACAAAAGCCAAAACCGTGCCAGGCCAGGCTTAACGCCCAGCCATCCAAAGGAAGAGCGCCGGCAAAACCAAACCGGCCACCGTGACACCCACCGCCACCCACCGGCCCCGGTGCCGACGAAACGCCATAACCAAACCAAGCACCGCCGTGGCAATTATCCCCAGCGCCAGGGCCAGGGCGAACCAGCGGAATGCCGGCGAGGCGTGGTTGCTCAGCCCATCAATTCCCTGCCGCAGATGAACGCTGGACAGCGAGACCATCCACTCCGGCGGCACGTAGGATCCATCCGGAACAACCAGGGCCTTCTTGGCGGCACGGTGCAAACCGAACAACTGCCATGCGCCGCTCGCGCAAAAGAAAATCAACATCGGCGCAAACAGGCAGCCGAGGTACAGGTGCACTGTCCGAATCCATTTCATTTCAAAAAAAGCGGCGGTCGCCCGCCGGTTCGTAAATCAGGCCGCTTGGCCAAGCGGGTGGTGGGGCGTGCTGTCCCCAGCGCGCCGGGGCCAGTCGCGGACGGCTGGGGCCGCCGTCCCTACCCTTTGTCTGGCCTAGGCGAAGAGCTTGGTGACGGCTTTGGCCTTGACCAGCTCGCGCGGCTGGTTGAGGTGATTGTACACGATCGTCTCGGGATCGATCCCGAAGGCGTGATAAATCGTGGCCAGTAATTCGCCTGGGTGCACCGGATCCTCGACTGGCGCCGAGGCGGTTCGGTCTGACTTGCCGTGTACATAACCACGCTTGATGCCGCCACCGGCGATGCAAGCGGTGTAGCAGTACGGCCAGTGGTCACGTCCGTCGGCATCATTTCCATTACCGGAAGTGCTGACACCCTTTAGAGGGCTGCGACCAAACTCGCCCACAGCGATGACCATAGTCTCGTCGAGCATCCCACGTTGATCAAGGTCTGATATCAGGCCAGACAACCCGCCATCAAGCATCGGTGCGGATTGATTCTTCATGCGCTTGGGCAGACCGCTGTGAACATCCCACGAGTGATTGTCAGAATTGGCCACCTTGGGCCAAACGACCTCGACCACGCGCGTGCCGGCCTCCACAAGGCGGCGGGCCAGCAGGCAGCTTTGGCCGAAGGTGTTCCGGCCGTACAAGTTGCGGGTGGCTTCGGTTTCCTGCGCCAGATCGAAGGCGTTGCGCGCGCGGCCGGAGGCGATGAGGTTCAATGCACGGTCGTAATAGTCGTCCAGCTTGAGATTGGCCACGGCCTTCTCGATGTCCGGCGAGGCGTCGCTGATGGCATCGCGCAGGC
>DQOE01000228.1 GCA_015658765.1 Verrucomicrobiota bacterium
ACGGTCTGCGCCACGTCGGCTGCCATGTCCGCCTCGGACGCATAAACCCGGACGGGCAGCGAGTCGGCTGTGAATATTTTGATGGGTTGTCTGGTTTCGCTCATATCGTTGTCACCTGCGGCAGAGTGGCTTGGCCAAGCGCCGAATTCAATAATTGAGTAAAACCGGCTTGGGCAAGTTGACGCTGGAGCAAAGAGGTTGTAGCTTCTGCCCCGAGTTGAGATGAGCAATGGAACGGAATCTGAATCACTGCTGACCGTCACCGAGGACGCCGCCAAACAGGTGGGTGTCGTCCGGTCGAAGGAACCCGAAAACTCCACTAAAACGCTGAGACTCTTCGTCGAGGAGGGCGGCTGCAGCGGCCTGCAATACGGCATGGTGTTCGACGAAAAACGCGACGACGATCTTGCGCTGGAGTTTTTCGGCGAGACCGTGCTCGTCGATAATTTCAGCGCCAACTATCTGCGCGGGGCGGTCGTGGACTATCACGACGGCCTCAACGACGCTGGCTTCAAGATCAAAAACCCGAACGCCAAGCAGTCGTGCGGCTGTGGCAACTCGTTCGAGACTTGATCCCCCCGCGCGCTTGGCCAAGCGCAGCTTCAATTACCCACGATGTGCGAGCGAAGCACGCCGTACACGTCCGTAGAGTCGAGTGTTTTATCGGCTGCAAGTTGGACGGACTTCGAAATCAGGATAGGCCAATCCGCTTGGTCGCTTGGCCGGCAGCCGTGTGAGCCCTTGACCAACGAGGCGTCCAGCGGGACGACGTCCATCAGCATCCGGAAGCCCAGTTTCTTTTTCAGCAACTTGAGCATCACCCGTGGCGTCGAGCCGCGCGCCGGATCCTTGAACAACTCAACCGGGTCGTAGCCCGGTTTGCGGTGGATGTCCACGCAGCGCGCGAAGTCCGGCGCCATCGCGTCATCCAGCCAGTAGTAGTAAGTGAACCACGCATTCCCGGCAGCGGTGACGACGAGATCTCCCGCCCGCGAATGGTCGATGCCGTTGGCCTGTTTTTCCGCTTGGCCCCAGACCGCCGCCACGCCGTCGGTGCCCTCGAGCAAGCTGCGTACATCACTTTCGATCGATTTGTCGTTGAGGTAAACGTGAGCCACTTGGTGGTCGGCCACGGCGAACGCCCGGCTGTTTCCGCAGTCGAGCCGATCGAGGCCAAGCTCCTCCTTGATGGTGAGCCAGCCGCGCTCACGGAAAAGCCGGTTGAGATGAACCGGTCGCTCGACCGGTGTGATGCCGTACTCGGAAAGCAAAACAACCTGGACGCCGCGCGCCTCAAAAAACTCAATCAACCCGCCGACGATCCGGTCGATGCGTTGCAGGTCGCTGGCAATCTCCGGGTGCCCCGGGCCAAGCCGCTGGAGGTTGTAGTCGAGGTGCGGCAGGTAAACGAGATTCAGCGTTGGTTGCTGCTGTTGCTCGATCCACTTGGCCGCGTTGGCGATCCATTCGCTGACTGCCTCCGGTTTGCCGGCGGGCGACTGTTGCCCGGCCATTGGCCCCCAGAAAGCGGGAAAGGGGAACTCGCCAAGTTCCGCCTTGAGCGCCGGCCGCAGTTCGTGCGGCCAAGTGTAAATGTCAAAGTGTTTGCTGCCATCCGCCGGGTACATCGGTCGCGGCGTCGCCGACCATTCGACGTCGGCGTACATGTTGAACCACCAAAACATCGTCGCACAGGTGAAACCGCTGTTGGCTAGGCGTAGGTCGTGCCACAGCTTGGGCGACTGCACGGTTTGGTTCGGTTGCTTCCAGAACGTGACCTCGGCCAGTTCGTGGTTGTACCAGCCGTTGCCGACGATGCCGTGGTCGCCTGGCCGTTGACCGGTGAGGTAATTGGACTGCGCGGTGCAGGTCACCGCCGGGAATGCCGGGTCGATGAGTGCCGCTTGGCCAAGCGAGAGGAATTGGGTGATCGCCGGGGTGTCCGGGCCAATGTGCCGCTGAGTCAGCCCGACGACGTTGAGAACGGCGGTGCGTTTCACGGCGACGAGGGTCAGGCCCGGGCGGGGATGACCGATTGTTCGCGGCCAGCCTGGCGGCCGCGCAGTTCGTAGATCGACTCGATGACCAGCGGGAGATTCATCTCGTGCACCTCGAACCCTTGGCCAAGCTCGCGGAGCAGCGTGATGGTCAGGGCGCCACCGAGATGCTCGCGGAACTCCTCCAGCCCGGTGATCACTTGCAGCGTGCCGGACTCATCCTCGTGCAGCAGCTCGTTGGCGAATAACTCGAAGCCAAGCGACTCGATGAGTGTCAGTATCCGGTCGACCGTCCCGGCGGTGAGATGGCCCGTGCGGCGGGCGTAAACCACGTCCAGCGCAATGCCGATCGCAACCGCTTCGCCGTGCCGGATCCGGTACTCGGAGAGCTGCTCCAGCTTGTGCGCTGCCCAGTGTCCGAAGTCGAGCGGGCGCGCTGAGCCGAACTCGAACGGGTCGCCCGAGGTGGCGATGTGGTTGATGTGCAACTCGGCGCAGCGGTGGATCAGCCGCCGCATCGGCTCCGGCGAGAAGGCCGCCAGCGCCTCGGCTTCCGACTCGATCCAGTCGTAAAATTTGCGGTCACGAATGAGCGCCACCTTCACCGCCTCGATGTATCCATTGCGCTTGTCCCGGTCGCTGAGCGACGAGAGTAGATCGAAGTCGTTGATCACCGCGAACGGCGGAGCGAAGGCTCCGATGAAATTCTTTTTCCCGAAGGCGTTGATCCCGTTTTTCACGCCGACACCGGAGTCAGCCTGGCTGAGTGTGGTCGATGGAATCCGCACATGCCGCACGCCGCGATGAGCGGTGGACGAAGCCAAGCCGGCCATGTCCAGCAGCGCGCCGCCACCGACTGCGATGACGTAACTGTGCCGGTCGATGTGGTGCATCTCGACTTTTGAATGGATTTCCGAGACGTGAAAATAGGAGTTCTTCGTGCGCTCACCGCCCTCGAATTGCATGGGATCGCAGACGAGTTTCAAGCAGTCGTTGTGTCGTTCGAAGTACGCCAAAACCAGATCGACCAAGCTGGGCTGTGCGCGGCACAACGCCTCGTCCATGACCATTAGCACTTTGTGAGGTCGGTCAGTTTGACCGTCGGCAAGAATGTCGCGCAGCGTGCAGTTGTCCGGCGCAAACACCTGTTGCGTGAACCGCACC
>DQOE01000312.1 GCA_015658765.1 Verrucomicrobiota bacterium
GCGGCCGCGCTCGAGCAGCACGACGCCGACGTGACCGCCGTCGGCACGCTCGACGAGGCGCGCCGCATGATCCAGTCGCTGCCGTTCGACTTCGCGCTGCTCGACGTCAACCTGCCGGACGGCCTCGGCACCGACCTGTTGAGCGAGAACGTTTTTTCGCCCAACACCGCCGTCGTCGTCTGCACCGCCGAGGGCGGCGTGCAGGGCGCGGTCGAGGCAATCAAGAACGGCGCGCAGGATTACCTCCTCAAACCGGTCGATCCCGCCGTGTTGCCGCTCGTACTGCACCGCGCCAGAGCCAGCCGCCAAACCGCCCGCCTCGCCGAGCACGAGCGCCACGACCCCGCCGTCACCGGCGACCGCCTGTTTTTCGGCGACGCGCTTGGCCCGTTCCGCCAGCAACTCGACAAGATCATCGCCGCGGACGAGCGGCTTGGCCGCGATCTCCCGCCGGTGTTGCTCGAGGGCGAAACCGGCACCGGCAAGACCAGCATCGCCCGCTGGCTGCATCACCACGGCCCGCGCGCCGCCGGGCCGCTCGTCGAGGTCAACTGCCCCGCGCTGCCGGAGAGCCTCGCCGAGTCGGAGCTGTTCGGGCACGAGCGCGGCGCGTTCACCGACGCCAAGACGGCGCGCATGGGCCTCTTCGAGGCGGCCAAGGACGGCACGCTGTTTCTCGACGAACTCGCCAGCCTCCCGCTTGGCCTGCAGGCCAAGGTGCTCAAGGCGATCGAGGACAAACGCATCCGGCGGCTCGGCGGCAACAGGGAAATCGACGTCGATGTCCGCATCATCGCCGCGAGCAACCGCGACCTTGGCCAAGCGGTCGCCGACGGCCAGTTCCGCGACGACCTGCTCCATCGGCTGAGCTTGTTCCGCCTCGTCATCCCGCCGCTGCGCGAGCGCGGACAGGATATTTTGAAGCTGGCCGAGCAACTGCTCGCGCAGCTATCCCGCCGCCACCGGGTCGCCGCCAAGCCGATCAGCGCCGGGGGCCGGGCGCGGCTGCTCAGCCACGCCTGGCCGGGTAACGTCCGCGAACTCAGCCACGAACTCGAGCGAACGATCGTGTTCGAGGAAGGCGACGAGTGGGACTTCGCCGCGCTCCCCGGCCCGGCGGGAACGGCGGCTAACGAAACGGCGACGAGCGGCGCACTCAATCCGAACTTCGATTTCCCCGGGGAAGGTTTTTCGCTGGAAGCGACCATCGACGAGTTCATCCGGCGAGCCATCGACCAGGCCGGAGGCAACGTCTCCGCCGCCGCCCGACTCCTCGGCGTCTCCCGCGACTACATCCGCTACCGCCAAAAAAACAGGGCCGATTAAACCGCGGAACAGCTACCGCTCCGGATGGCGTTGCGCGTATTTGCCGAGGAGGTCGGTTTCGAGGTTGACCGTGTCGCCGACTTTGCGCGTGCGCAGGTTGGTCATCTGTCGCGTGTGCGGGATGATCCACACGGCAAAGCCTCGCTTGCGCAGCTTGGCCACCGTGAGGCTGATGCCGTCGATCGCCACCGAGCCTTTCGGCACGAAACCGGTCATCAGCGCCGCCGACGCATCGACGTCGAGCAGCCAGTCGTTGCCCTGCTTTTCCCACTTGCGAATCTTGCCAACCGCATCGACGTGGCCGGTGACGAAGTGGCCCCCCATCCGCTGGCCAAGCGCCAACGCCCGCTCAAGGTTGACCGCCGAGCCTCGGCGCAGCGAGCTGAGGTTGGTCACGTCCCACGTCTCACGCAGCAGGTCGAATTGAAATCCGCGCGACTTGCCGCGTTTCGTCACCTTGATGGCGGTGAGGCAGCAGCCGTTCACGGCGATGCTGTCGCCGGTGTTCGTGCCGCCGAGGCAAACGTCCGCCGAGACCGTCAGCGTCACGGCGTTGGTGCCGTGTTCGATGGCTTCGATCCTGCCTGTTTCCTCGACGAGTCCGGTGAACATTTTCAGGGCTGCGCGTCGGCGACGCGGGCGGTGAGCATCAGGTCGGGGCCAAGATTTCTCCAGCGGATTTTTTCGAGCTGCAGCCCCTTGGCCAATGGCAGCCCCTCGCCGGCGACGGCCGTCCGGGCGTCGCGACCGCCGAGAATTTTCGGCGCGTAAAAAAATGCCACGCGACTGGCCAAGCCAGCCTCGATGAACGCGGCGTTCGTTTCGCCGCCGCCCTCGACAAGCAGATGCGTGCAGTCCTGTCGGCCCAGTTTGCGGAGCAGCGACTTGAGATTGAAACCCCGCTTGGCCAGGGGACAGGTGATCACGCGGCAACGCTCCTTCAGCTTGGCCAAGCGCCCGGCCGGGGCATCGCGCGAAACGACGACTGTCGTTTGTTCGGCGAACTCGTCACCCAACACCCACGAGCCAAGCGGCGTGCGCGCTCGCGGATCGAGCACGATGCGCCGCAGGGCCGGCCCACGCCACTCGGCCTTGGGGCGGCGGACATCGCGCAGCGTCAGGCCCGGGTCGTCGGCGAGGATCGTGTTGACGCCGACGAGAATGGCGTCGGCTTCGTGCCGAAGTTTCATTCCCTCGCGTCGCGCCTCCGGGCCGGTGATCCATTTCGACTCGCCGCTGGCGGTGGCGATTTTGCCGTCGAGCGTCATCGCCGCCTTCACCGTCACGAATGGCAGTCCGGCGGTGATCCAGTAGTTAAACGCAACATTGATTTCGGCGGCCTGTTCCGCCAACAAGCCATGCTCAACGGCGATGCCTTTGCGCTTGAGCCACCGAAAGGCGCGGCCGGCATGTTCGGGATTGGGATCGGTCGCCGCGACGACCACCCGCGAGATGCCGGCCTTGATGATGGCGTGTGTGCATGGTGGCGTGCGGCCGCTGGTCGAGCACGGCTCGAGTGTGACGTAAAGCGTGGCGCCTTTGGTCGGGTTGCCTTGGCGCTTGGCGTCGGCGATCGCCTCGACCTCGGCGTGCGGCAAACCGGCGCGCCGATGCCAACCGCGTCCGATGATATTCCCGCGCTTGGCCAGGACGGCCCCGACGAGAGGGTTGGGCGACGTCTCGCCCCGCGCCCGCTTGGCCAGGCGCAACGCATCCCGCATCAGTTGTTCATCGCTTGGCATCGGGGACAATCTCAGACGACTCGGTTGGCGACGGATCAAGGATAAAGGATGGATCGTTCCCAGCCGTCGCCGGTCTTTCTGTAAAGCAGCCGCTCGTGCAGACGATCGTCGCCGTGGAGCCAGAATTCGACCTCGACGGGTTGCAGACGCCAACCGGACCAATGCGGCGGACGGGGCACTTCGCTGCCCTCCGGATACTCGGCCTGCAACTCCGCGAGGCGTTGCTGCAACTCGGCGCGGGAAACCATCGACGACGATTGCAGCGACGCCCACGCGCCGACGCGGCTGCCGTGATCGCGGCTGGCGAAGTAGGCGTCTGCCTCCGCGTCGCTGACCGGCGTGACGGGGCCGCTGATGCGGATTTGCCGGCGCAGGTTTTCCCAGTGGAAGCACATCGAGGCATGGGGATTCTCCCTCAGCTCAGCGGCTTTGAGGCTGTTCAAGTTGGTGTAAAACGCGAAGCCGTTTTCGTCGGCGCCCTTGAGCAGCAGCATGCGCACGCTGGGCTTGCCGCTGGCGTCAGCCGTTGCCAGGGCAAACGCCGTGGGGTTGATCGGGTCAGTTCGCCCCGCCTCTGCGTACCAGGATTTGAACAGCGGCAACGGCTCTGCCTCGTCGCCGAACGCGTCGCTCAAGCCGGGCGGGTTGGATTCTTCGTGGGGTGTCACGGTTTCTCGATCGCCTTGCCGGCGGCTTTCCATCCCTTGAAACCGGGGGCGAGATCGACAAGATACTTGAAGCCCATCCCGGTCATTTTTTTGCAGGCGCGCGCACTGCGGACGCCCCCGGCGCAATAGACGAGGTAGAATTTGTCCTTGTCGAGCTTGGCCACCTCGTCGGCGAAAGCGGGCGAGAACCAGTCGATCCACCGGGTGCCGGGGAGGTGGCCGGCTTGGTACTCGGGCGTGGTGCGGACGTCGAGCAGCGTGAGTTTGTCGTCTCGCCACATTTTCTCGAACAGCGCAACGCCGATGCGGAACGGCTCTCCGGCTTCGACGCCGTACTTGGCCGCGATGTCGGCGGCGCTTGGCTTGGCCTCGACGCCGAGGCACCAGGCGATGGCGTTGGTGACGAGCTTGTGAAAGTTCGGGTTGGCGAAATCATCGGCGTGGCCAAGCGATGTGTAAAAGGTGCGGTTGCCCTTGTAGCTGTGCGTCCACGCCACCGGCTCGGCGGGATGGCCCGCGACCGCGCCGCTGAGCAGTGGCTTGGCCGCATTGGCCAACGGGGTGTTTTTGTAAAGCGAACCTCCCATTTTGAATTCGTCCGCGACGCCGCTGAGGATCGGGTGCCCCTTGGTCGCCGGCACGACGGAGGCGTTGCCGGACAAATTATTCTTGTGGTGGCCATGGTAATTGCCGCCGAGGACGAGCTTGTCGAACTCGAGCCAGTTTTGGATCGCGTGGCTGGCGGTGCGCAGGCCGATGACCGGTTTGCCGGACTCGACGTATCGCTTCACTTGGCCAAGCTGTTCGGCAGGGAGCTGCATTCGGCGCGCGAAGACGACCACGAGATCCGCTTGGCCAAGCGCGTCGAGGCTCGGGAATCGGTGTTCCCCCTCGCGAACAATCGTGGTGCAGCGATAGCCGTGCTGCTGTTCCAGCCGCTTGGCAAACTTGGGCAGCGTGGTCGCCGAGCCGTAGAGCGACTCGCCGCTGAGCAGGACGATGTGCGGCTTGGTTTCAGCGGCTTGAAGGTAGGCCATGCACAAAAAAAGCCAGGCCGCGATGAAGGCAAATCGAGTCAGATATTTCATAAGTAAAAAAGAAGATCCCAAATTGGGGCGGTGAAGATTCCCCATGACAGCCAAGGTGTCCAGCCGACAGTGTGAAAACAGGGTGAACAAGATGTGCAAAAAAACTCATTATACGCTATTGACACACAACATGTTGTGTACTTTCCTTCGGCGGCCACACTCGATTGTGTTGGCTTGAGATTATGCGTTGCCCGAAATGCGGTTGTGTTGATGACAAGGTAATTGATTCTCGGTCATCCAAGGATGGGCTGGCTATTCGCCGCCGCCGCGAATGTCTCAAGTGCACCCAGCGCTACACCACCTACGAGGAGATCGAGCGCGGCAACCTGATGGTGATCAAGGACGGTGGCGCCCGCGAGCGCTTCTCGCGGGACAAGCTCGAGTCGGGCATCAGCATCGCCTGCCAAAAACGCCCCGTCAGCGCCGAGGCGATCGAGCAGATGATCCGCGAGGTCGTGGATGAATTGTATGATGAATTTGACGGCGAAGTGCCCTCAAAAGCCATCGGCCGCAAGGTGATGGAGAAGCTCAAGCAACTGGACGGCGTCGCTTACGTCCGGTTCGCCAGCGTGTACTGGCGCTTCGACAGTGCAGCCGAGTTTCTGGAGGCGGTTCAGAAATTCGCCGACCGGGATGATACAACTACGATCAAACTACCTGGTTTTTAGGATGTCGTCCGGGGAGTTGCTCCCCTGCTCGGCCGAGGCCATTACCGAAGAGTTGCTGGGGGACGCCATCAACCTCATCGAGCCGCAGACCATTCAAGAGGCGCTCAAGGCTGTGGTGTACTACTTCCGCGAGGAGCAGGAGTACTCCAGCGTGTCGGTCGATCAATTCTCCTGCGCGCTCGGCAAGGTGCTCCAGGGGTTCGGGTTCGACGTGGTGTTCGACGAGGATCCGCGGGTGAACCTGCGTGTCGAGCAAACGGATCTTTGCCAACTCGCCACGGAGACGACCGGCCAGGGTTTCGAGCTGTTTTTCTTTCAGCGACTCCGCGATGAAGTGCGGGCCAACCTCCGCCGCTCGCCCAATGTCATCCAGTTCAGCGGGCTGAAGGATTGCGTCAAGCAGATCGTCGGCGCGCAGCGCTGGTGCGACCGCTGTCGCTGGATGCACGGACAGATCGTCTCCTACCTGCGCACCTGCCTCGACCAGGATTCGCGCAAGGACTGCTCGCTACTCATCAAGTAGAGTTTTTTAGTTTTGCAGGTCGAGATGACCATCGAACAAATCCAAGCTGATGAGGCACTGCGGCTGCGCGAATTCCCGGTCGCCCGTGAAACCGCCTACCTCGCTCACGCCGCTGTCTGCCCGTTGCCAGCCTGCGCGCGCGATGCCGTGAGCGATTACGCCGCCGCCTGCACCGGTGGCGACCAGGAGGATTTCGTGCC
>DQOE01000382.1 GCA_015658765.1 Verrucomicrobiota bacterium
CGCAGGGGCTGCTGATGGCGCGCAACCTTTGGCCGGGCGACAACCGCTGGGTGGGCTTCCGCTTGGCCCGCAGCGTTGGCTGCCCGTCGCTCAACGGAACCAAGATCCGCCTCCGGGCCGGCGGGCGCGACCAGTGGCGCGTCATCGTCAACGGCGACTCGTACCGCTCACAGCACGCGCCGATCGCCCACTTCGGCCTTGGCCAAGCGGCGGCGGAGTTCGTCGAAATCCAATGGCCAAACGGCCAAACCACGCGTATCGACGAGCCGCCGCACGGGCAGTATCACGCCGTGCAGGCCGTCACGGCTCCGGCCGAATGAACCACTCGGCCACCGTGTCGGCGAAGCGCATTCCCTGCCGCGTGAGGTGGAATCGATCGTCGCTGCGAACGCCCCAATCGGATTCGACCGCCCGCTGCATGTCGCCGACCCATTCGGCGCGCAGGTCGTGGCCGGTGGTTTGCTCGAACAACTTGAACGGCCAACCGGCATTCATCCGCAAACCAAACGCCGCCGTTTCGCCGGCGCTGGCCAGGGGTGAAAGTTGCTCGACCGACTCGTGCGCCCGTTGGCCAAGCGCAAGCTGTTCGCAGTAGCGCTCGGTGTTGGCGATGTTGCGGATGCGTCGGCCATCGACGTAACCGGACGCGCTTGGCCCAAGCGCCTGGCACGCGCCGCCGCGCCAGTAGTTGACGTTGTGCCGGCAGGCGCGCGATGGCAGCTCGGCGCTTGGCTCGCCGTCGTGCCGCGCGAAGTTGGCCACCTCGTACTGCGCGAAGCCGGCAGCGGCGGCGGTGTCGATCAGCTCGTCGTACATCGCGCAGGCCAGTGCTTCATCGACGTCGAACTCGCCGGCTTGCAACTGCTCGTAGAGCGGCGTGTCCTCCTCGTAGATCACCTCGTAGCAGGAGAGGTGTTCGCTGCCCATCGCGATCGTCTCGGCCATGGTGGCTTTCCAAATGTCCATCGTCTGGCCGGGGATGGCGAACATGAGGTCGAGGTTGATGTTGTCGAGACCGGCGGCGCGCAGGCGGTCGAACGACTTGAACACCATCTCGCGCGAGTGAATGCGGCCAAGCCGGTCGAGCAGCCCCTCGTCGAGCGACTGCACGCCCATCGAGATGCGGTTCACGCCGTGCTCGCGAAGGAGCTTGGCCTTCTCCGTCGAGACGGTGGCGGGGTTGCACTCGACGGTCCACTCGTCGGCACCGAGCAGGTCGAGCCGCTCCATCGCTACGAGGACGCGCCGCCATTGAGCCGTGCTGAGCAGCGACGGTGTGCCGCCGCCGAAGAAAATCGTCCGGGGCTTGAGCGACGAGGCGACCAGTTCCATCTCGCGGATCAGCGCATCGACGAAGCGGTTCATCTGCTCGCCGCTGGAGAGTTCGGAGAAAAATGCGCAGTACTCGCACTTGGCCGCACAAAACGGCACGTGCACGTACAGGCTTGGGACGGGGGAAGAAAACGCGCTCATAAAAAGCGCTGGAAATTAGTAGGCTTTGCGCTTCCGGGTGTAGTCAACGGCCGAGACCACACCGGCACCAATGGTGAAGATGACAGCAGCCGTCCCGACGCCGATGCCGACGCCGATACCCATCTCCGTGTACATCGCCATCAGGTTGACGCCATCCAACATTATGGAGGCGCCAAACACGCCCGCAGCCGAAATACCTATGAGAACACCCCAAAACATAATTCACCCGGCAATCCGCCGGAGGGGCAACCTAACCACCCTTGACCCGCCGAGCCAAGCGATTTTTTGCTTAATTTTCCGGTTCATTTGCCGTTGTATCCCGGCGGCCCCGCACACTTTGGCCAAGCGCACTCTCATTTTATGGATCACCCACCGTTTCCCCCGTTCTGCCTCGCACGCCTATTGCGAAACACGTTTCGCCCGAGGCAGGGCGAGCGTGTCTGCATTCTCATCGACTTGCCCGACCCCGGCTTGGCCAAGGGCTGGGCGTTCCTCGGCGACGAGAAATTTTCCATCCAGCGCCACGCGCACGACTCGTTTTACAATGCGCTGCACGAAGGCGTGATGACCGAGCTTGGCCTGACTGGCGGCGAGTTTTTTGCCTACGAGGAAACCGGCGGCAGTAATCTCGACCTGCCGGACTGTGCCGTCGCGCCGGACGGAACCGAGCGGAGTCTCGAGCGGGACGTTTATCCAAACTACGACATCATCCTCTGCATCTCGACCCACTCCGCCACTGCGCCGCTGACCGCGTTGGCCAAGCGGCACGGTTTTCGCGGGGCGACGCTGCACGGTGTGAACGACATCATCCTCCGCAGCGGCCTCGCCGTGGACTACAACGAGGTCAGTCTCGTCACCGAGAGGCTTCGCCTTGCGCTGACTCGCGCCGACTGGTTCGAAATTGACTTCAAGCTTGGCGGCGACACGCACACGCTCCGGCTTGAGTGCAGTCAGCAGGAGGCGCAGAAAAGCCACGGCATATGTCTTTCCGACGAACCGGACGTCGCCAACCTCCCCGCAGGCGAGGTGTACTTCGTGCCGACCGGCGGCGACGGCGCGTTCCCGATGCAGTACGCCGACGGCACGCTTGGCCTGCAGCAGGTCACCGGCGGCCGCGTCACCCGCGCCACGCTGATCCGCGGTGACCAAGCGGTCATCGACGCGCACAACGCCAAGCTGGCCGACGACCCGGTCACCGGCGAACTCGGTGAGTTGGGCTTCGGCACGCAGGTGCTGCCGGTGTCCGGTCGCGACATTCAGGACGAGAAAATCCTCGGCACGATGCACGTCGCCACCGGCCGCAGCGACCACCTCGGCGGCGACTTGACGCCGGACAAGTTTGCCAAGGCCCAAAACGCCACGCACGACGACATCCTTTTTTCACCGAGCAAAACCCCCGACATCTGCGTCTCCGAAGTCCGCATGCAGCGCGACGGCGGGTCGATCGTCGTGCTCGAGAATTACCAACCGGCCGAGCACCTCCTCCGGGCGATCGGCTGAGATGAGTTTACTTTCGCCGAAAGCCGCGTACCCTCCGCCCCACACGTCATGCGCATACTCACCTGCATCCTCACACTGGCCGGCCTCGCCGCCGGGGAACTCTCCGCCGCGGACAAAAAACCGCTGCGCGCCCTGCTGATCACCGGCGGTTGCTGCCACGATTACGCCACGCAAAAGGATCTGCTCAAGCAGGGGCTTGAGGCGCGGATCAATGTCGTTGTCGATCACGTGCACTCGCCGGACAAAAGCACCAACCCGCCGTTGGCCATCTACGGCAATGCCGACTACGCCAAGGGCTACGACGTGGTGATCCACGACGAATGCGCCGCCGCGCAGACCGATCCCAAGATCATCGCCGGCGTGCTCGCGCCGCACCGCAGCGGCATCCCCGGCGTGAACCTTCACTGCGCCATGCACTCGTACCGTTTCGGTGACTTCCGCAAACCGGTCAAGGCCGGCGCGGCCAACGCCAAGTGGTTCGAGTACATCGGCGTGCAATCCACGGGCCACGGCCCGAAGAAGCCGATCGCGATCTCGTTTGAGCACAACGTGCCGTTCATCACCAAGGGAATCAAAGACTGGACGACCGGAAACGAGGAACTCTACAACAACGTACAGGTGCTCCCCACCTCCAAGGTTGTCGCGCGCGGCACGCAGGGCAAAAGCAAGGCCGTCGTCGCGTGGACGAATGACTACAATGGCGTCCGTGTATTCAGCACCTCCCTTGGCCACAACAACTTCACCGTCGCCGATTCGCGCTACCTCGACTTCGTCGCCCGCGGACTGCTCTGGGCCGTCAAGCGCGAGGATGCGCCGATCAAAAAGGCGGACAAATAACGCGATGGCCGGGGGGTTTTACGAGACCGCCAAGGCGCTCTCCGAGTACCTGCTATTTCACTACGGCAAACCGGAGGAGGTGTTGCCATGGGACTTCGGACCAAGCGACGCGCTCGACTACCCCGCCCGCTGCGTCAGCGAATGCGTCGCCGCCGACCGGCTCGCGGCCAACGCCCGCGCGCTTGACCTCGGCTGCGCCGTCGGCCGCTCGACGTTCGAACTCGCCCGGCACTGCGCGGAAGCCATAGGCATCGACTTGTCCGAAAACTTCATCGCCGCCGCCGGCCAACTTCAGCGCGCCGGCCAACTCGACTACTCGTTCGCCGTCGAGGGCGACCTTGGCCAAGCGGCCGTTGCCGAGGTGCCAAGCGGCATCGACCGGTCGCGCGTGAGTTTCGAGCAGGGCGACGCGACGTTTTTGCGGGATGGCCTTGGCCAATTCGACGTTGTGCTGATGGCCAACCTCATCGATCGCCTGCCATGCCCGGCCAAATGCCTCGAGCAACTCCCCAACCTTGTCGCCGCCGGTGGCCAATTGATCATCGCCTCACCCTGCACTTGGCTTGAGGAATACACGCCCAAGGCCGAGTGGCTCGGCGGCCAAGCACAGCAAACCCTCGACACCCTCCGCGACCTCCTCTCACCCGCCTTCACGCTGGACGGCGAATGGAACCTCCCGTTCCTCATTCGCGAGCACGCCCGCAAATACCAATGGAGCATCGCCCAAGCCACCCGCTGGCTCCGCCAGTAAACGCACTCCAAATGAGACCTTGCTCCGGTGGGGGGATTAGGCAACGCTGCCGCGCCGATAATTCAGTTCACCATGCACAAACTCGCTTCTGTATTTTTGTTCATCGGCTTGGCCAACGGCTTGGCTGCCGAAACCAAGTTTGCCCCCACCGATTGGCCGAACTGGCGCGGACTCACCTCCGACGGCCAAGCGCTGCTCGTCGATGGACTGCCGACGAAGTGGAGTGAGACGAAAAATGTCGTTTGGAAAACTCCGATCCCGGGCCGGGGCCACGGCACGCCGACGGTGGTGGGGGAGCGCATTTATCTCGCCACGGCGGATGAGGATGAAATGTTTCAGGCTGTGCTCTGCGTCGACAAGGCCGATGGCAAGGTCGTTTGGCAAACGAAGGTGCACGAGGGGCAGTTCGCGATTGG
The DNA here is from genome assembly GCA_015658765.1 of Verrucomicrobiota bacterium. GTDB lineage: Bacteria > Verrucomicrobiota > Verrucomicrobiia > Limisphaerales > UBA1096 > UBA1096. The sequence continues at coordinate 4,978 of DQOE01000382.1, forward strand.
GCTGAACACGAACGCCTCGCATGCCGGGACAGTGGTGGTGCACGATGGCGAGCGGTTGTTCGTGAACTTTGTGATCGGAAACCAGGCGTTCGCGTCTGCGATTGGCCTCGACGGCAAGATTCTTTGGCAGAAGCCGATTGGCAAATACAAGGTGCATCAGGGCTACGGCAGTTCGCCGATGGTGTATCGCGACATCGTCGTCGTGAAGGCAGACACGAAAATCGGCGGCGCAATCGTCGGGCTGGACAAAAAAACAGGGCGCGAAATCTGGCGGCGGGAACGTCCGAAAATTCCGAACTACACCACGCCGGTGGTCGTCGAGGCAGCGGGCCGGCTTCAGATGGTTTTTTGCGGTTGCGAGCTGATCACGAGCCTCGATCCGCTCACGGGTAAAAAACTGTGGGAAATGCCCGGCTCCACACAGGAGTGCGTCTCTACGCTGGTCACTGACGGCACGCATATTTTCGTCAGCGGCGGTTGGCCGAAGAATCACACTGCGGCGATTGTCGCCGACGGCTCCGGCAAAATCGCCTGGCAAAACACAGCCCGCGTTTACGTGCCGTCGATGCTGATCCGAGACGGTTTTCTCTACGTGACGATGGACGCCGGTTTTGCGATCTGCTGGGATGCCAAAACCGGCAGGCCGCAGTGGAAGGAGCGGCTCGGTGGTAAATTTTTCACTTCTCCGGTGATGGCAGGAAACCGGATTTATGGAACGAATCTCGACGGCAAGACGTTTGTCTTTGAAGCCAATCCTGACGAGTTCAAGCCGATCGCCACCAACCAGCTTGGCGACGAGGTGTACGCCTCGCCGGTCGTCAGCGGCAACCGGCTCTACCTTCGCGTCGCGTTCAAGGACAGCGAGCGCCGAGAATTCCTCTACGCCATCGGCGGCAAGTGAGCCTGCGTTTGGCCAAGCGCTTCCGGCCAGTCAATCCGCGCCGAATACTTTTGCTGAGTTTGGCAACAAAACAGGCCGGGCTTGGATGCCCGGCCTGTTTGAGTTTGTTAGCGTGTTCCCTGTCCAGTCCTTACGGGTGCGACAAGCGGTAAAAACGCGAGCCGGTCTTGGCGGGGGTGACTTTGATGACCAGTTTGCCGTCCTCGACGGTGGCCTCCGCGCCGGCGTCCTGCCAGGGGCCGGTCACTTTTTCCGCGTACTGTGTCACCCAGCCGGTCTCGTCTGCAGACCAGCTCAGCGTGAGCGAGGAGTCCGCCCCTTGGCCAAGCGCCATGCTGATCGGCACAGCCGGTTCTTCCGGACCGGGCAACTCGACCTCGGTGCCCTTGCCTTTGAGCAAGCGCACGTTGTCGAGCAGCACAGTGTTATCTCCCTCAGCGGTTTGCGCGAAGGTGATCTCGGCCACGTCCGAGTCGGCGGTGAAGTTATACACGTAAACGTAGTACGGCTCGGCATCGCCCACCGGGTTGACCTCGTACTCGAGTGCGGTCTCGCCGTTGACGGTGACGTTGAGCGTGGGCTTGTTGCCGCCTCGGGCGTTGAAGGAAAACGAGAGGTGGTACGCCTCACCATCCTCGAGTTCCCAAACGGTTTGCGTGAGGGAGGCATCCCCCTGCAGAAAGGCGACGCGGTCCTGCTCCGGGTTGATGCCGTTGTTGGCAAAAGGCCCCGGACCGGAAACGTTGACGCCGTAGTTGCCGGTCGATGTCCAGCCACTGATGGGTGCGGGCTGGATGTAGCCGGGGAAGCCCGGCGTGCCGCTGGCCTCGAAGCCGGGGTTGATCATGGCCACGTTGTCTACGTTGCGCTTGGCCAAGGTGACACCATCAAGCAACAACGTGGCATCTCCGGCGGCGATGGCTTCAAAAACCAACTCGCCCGAGGATGACTCCGGAGTAAACTCGATGTGGTGATAATAGTACGGCTCGTCACCACCGACTGCATAGATCTCCGAAATGTAATCGAGCTCCTCCTCCGCAAACTGGATGGACAGGTCCATGGTTCCACCGCAGCAGTTCCGGACGTTGTAATGAAACTGCAACCAGTATTGCTGGCCTGCCTCGAGACCGCCGACAAGCTGCTTGAGCTTCCTTGAGCCTTGCGTGAAGGCAATCTGCACGCGATCAGGGATGACTCCGTTGTCCTGAAATGGCCCGCTGGCG
>DQOE01000101.1 GCA_015658765.1 Verrucomicrobiota bacterium
CGAAGGGCACATGGAACTGGACGGCGACCGGGTGCCGCTCAGGCCCATGACCGCCGTTTACATAAAGCCCGGCTGCCGGCACCGGGCGGTGGGCCGGCTGAAAATTATCAACATCCCCATCCCGGCGTTCGACCCCGGGGACGAGTGGTTCGACGACTGACCGCTCCGGTTTCGGCTTGCTTCGGGTGGTCGATTGCCGATTGAATCCACCGCCCTGCGGGAGTCATCAAGGTTACCACATTTTATTGCATGCACACATTAATTCTTTTTTTGCTCGGAGTCACCTCGGTGATCAGCCTCGCATTCATCATCGAGCGGGGTTACGCCCTGCGCCGCAACTCCATCATCCCCCAACCCCTGACTGACAGCTTGGAGCATTGCCAGACGCGCAGCGACGTGAACACCCTGCTGCGGTTCTGCCAGCAGCACGAGCTCACCCCGCTGTCGCGGCTGACCACGGCCGCCATCGAGCACCTCGAGTGGGCCAAGCCGGACAACGTTGAGGCGTTGCAGACCCGCGCGCGTCACGAGGTCAGCCGGATGGAGCGCGGCCTTGTGGTGCTGGAGATCATCACCGGCATTGCGCCGCTGCTGGGCCTCGTCGGCACGGTGTTTGGGTTGATCGAGATTTTCGGTGAAATGACCTCGGACCAGGTGGACACGGCCCGTTTTGCCAGCGGCATTTCCCTTGCCCTTTACGCCACGCTCTCGGGCCTCAGCATCGCCATCCCGTCGCTCGTTGCGTGGAGCATATACAGCAAGCGGGTCGAGACATTCGCCATCGAGATGGAGACGCTGCTCGACATATTTCTTCGCCGACAATACCCGGTCAAGCCCGGGAAATAACCGCCCCCGCCGCTCATGCGATTTCTCCCACCCAAAAACCGAAAGCCCCCCATCGTCATCATCGTGGCGCTGATTGACGTGCTGCTGGTTGTGCTCATTTTTATGGTGGTATCGACGACGTTCACGAATCAAGCCGCTGTGAAACTTGTCCTGCCGGAATCGTCACAGGCCAAGGCCGCACCGGCCGTGAACGACAGCCTCATCGTCACCGTGGCCAAGGAGCCGCCTCACTTCTTTTTTGGAACCAGCGCCGTGGCGGCCGCCGACCTCGAGGCCGAGTTGAAACAGCGCACCCACGACAACCCGGAATTGGAACTCTCGATCCGGGCCGACACCGACGCGCCGTGGGGGCAGATCGTCAAGTTGATGGATGCGGCCAAGGCGGCGGGTGTCATGTCCGTGAAGGCGTTCACCGAGCAGCCAACCGGCGAATGAGCGGCGACATTCCAGCAGACATCCCGCCCCCGGACAGCCTGCACCTCTCGTCAGCCACCGGCTGGCTGCAACTCGGCAACCCCGGCGAGGCCCTGGCCGACTTGGCCAAGGTGTCGGCAGAGCATCGGGGACACCACGAAGTGCTGCACCTCGAGTGGCACATCCACGCCCGCAACAAGGACTGGGAGCGCTGCGCGGAAATCGGCGGCGTGATGGCGAAGCTTAACCCCGACGATCCCTCCGGCTGGATCAACCAGGCCAACGCGCTGTTTTACCTCAAGCGCGGCCGCGAGGCGTTTGACCGGCTCGAGCCGATCCGCGAGCGGTTCCCCAAAAATGAGGCCATCCCCTACAACCTCTCCTGCTACGCCTGCCAGTTCGGCGACTTGGTGCTGGCGATGCACTGGTTTCAAGCTGCGGAAAAAATCGGCGACCCGGAAAAAATCCGCGAAGTGGCGCTGCAAGACCCCGACATGGAACCGATCTGGGATCGGATCAAGTAAGTAAGCAAGCCGGTTCGGCTGAGTGTTCGCTCACTGCTCACTAAAACTGCTTGCGCTTGGCCAAGCGATGTTGTCAAACAACCGGCGTGCCGGATTGGCTGACATCGATCCTTCTCGGGATCATCGAGGGGATCACCGAGTTTCTCCCCGTCTCCTCGACGGGCCATTTGTTGGTGCCGCAGCAGCTTGGCTGGCTGGAGACGCAGTCGGACGTGTTCAACATCGCCATCCAGAGCGGCGCGGTGATCGCGGTGCTGTTCAACTTCACCGACCGCGTCAAGCAGCTCACCCTCCGCTGGCGCGAACCGGAGGCGCGCGACTACTTGGCCAAGCTGTTCGTCGCGTTCGTCATCACCGGTGTCGGCGGGCTGCTCATCGACCAGCTTGGCTTCGAGTTGCCGGAGACGGTGCTGCCGGTGGCGGTGGCGCTGCTCGTCGGCGGCGTGCTGTTTGTCGTGGTCGAAAAGAAAATCGGCGACCGGGCAAACTTGGCCGAGGTCACTTGGGCGATCGCGATTGCGGTTGGCTTCGGCCAGTTGCTCGCGGCCGTGTTCCCCGGCACGTCGCGCTCGGGGGCGACAATTCTCATCGCGCTGCTGATGGGGCTGCGGCGTATGCCGGCGATCGAGTTCACCTTCCTGCTGGGCGTGCCGACGCTTTTGGCGGCCGGCGCGTACAAGGTGTTCAAGGCGATCCGCGCCGAGTCGGTGACGGAGGACTGGGGGCAGTTGGCGCTGGCCACGGCGGTCTCGGCGGTGACCGCGTTTGTGTCGGTTCGATGGCTGTTGCGCTACATTGAGACGCACACGTTCGTGGCGTTTGGCTGGTACCGCATCGCGCTTGGCTTGGCGTTGCTGTTAGTCGTCATTTCATGATGCCCACCCCGCCTTGACAGTATTACGGTTGACGCACCGCCCCATTGCCTCACAATCGTCCCGCGCGCCCACGCTTGGCCAAGATTCCACGGACTGCTCAGCAAATCCCTTTCTACTGAAATAATTTGGGGCACTGTAACCTTTGGGGCACATCGCCGTATAGCTCGGCACTGATTTCTTACATGAATCGAACAGATCAATCGTTAATACGTCATACCACCCTCTTCGCATGCGCGCTGGCGCTTGCGGGATGCAGTGCGGAGTTTTCATCAAAAAAGGGCGGAGAGGCTGCTGAGAAAAAAGCCGGCAAATCGCAAAAAGAAAAGGCTGTGTTGGTGGAACTGGCCGAGGTGAAACGCGGAATGATCGAGTCGATCCTTGAGCGTTCCGCCCCGCTTGAGTCCGAGGTCAGGGTTGAGGTCAAGGCCCGCACAAGCAACCCGGCCATCGAGTTGCTCGTCGAGGAAGGTGACAAAGTCGACAAAGGCCAGGTGTTGCTTCGGCTCGAGAACGACAAGCAGAAAAACGATCACGACCAGGCCCTGAGCCAACTCGAAAAAATGCGGATCGAGTACGAGCGACAGGAGAACCTTTACAAGGACAACCTCATCAGCGAGCAGATTTTTCGCAACGCAAAGTTCGACCTGAACCAACGCCAGTTATCCGCCGAGACAGCCCAGCGCCAACTGGAGTACACCGAGGTGCGCGCGCCCATCAAGGGCACCATCACCCTACGCTCCGTGAAAGTCGGCGACAATGTGAGCACCGGCTCGACCATTTTTGAGATCATCGACTTCGAGTCGACCGTTGCAGTCGTCCATGTGCCGGAGCAGTACCTGCCCCAGCTCAGGCCGGACATGGCGGCGCGGCTGATCTCCAACACGCTTGGCGACAAGATTTTTCCGGCCCACGTGAAACGCATCTCGCCCATCGTCGAGGCGCGGGCCGGGACGATCAAGGTCACCGTCGGCGTGAAGGAACTCGGCGCGCTGCGCCCCGGCATGTGGGTGGACGTGGAGCTGGTGCTCGAGACCAAGCAGGACGCCGTGTTGATCCCGAAAAAATCGATCGTGTACGACAACGACCAGACGTTCGCCTACAAGCTGCACACCAGCACCAACGGCGTGAGGAGCGTGAAACGCCAGTTGGTCCTGCCGCAAAATGCCGACAAGGTGCACATCGAGCCGATCGAGGGATTTGCCGTCGGCGA
>DQOE01000163.1 GCA_015658765.1 Verrucomicrobiota bacterium
CTGGATGGCGTTTGCGGCAGGGGCATCCGTCGATGGCGCTTTCCCGCAGCCGATAAACAAAACAGCCGAAACCGAAATCATCACGATTTCTGCCCTTGGGAGCAATTTTGCCGGTTTCATTGAATTCCTACTTTAGAGCAACAGCGGCTCTCTTCGAGCAATACATTCAGTAGGTGCGGACAGTTACACAAAACTAGCCCAATGGTGACATTTTTCGTGGTCAATGCAATTGTTCCATGAACAGAAAACGCCGAATGATTTCCGGAGTTTTGAAAGCTGAACCTGAAAACTGACTATTAGGGAGCAGGAACTATAGTCGGCTGATTCCGTCGATTTTCTCCCCGATTGTTACCACGACTACCGCGATCTCCGCGGTCCCCGCTTTCGCCCCTGCCAAACGTATTACGCCAAAAGTCAGTTCCCAAACTCTGCATTTCCTTACGCATATCAAATTCCTCTCCGTTTATTTTTGCCTCCATTTGACGGGTGTACATTTGCACGACCTTGTCGGTGGCATCGTCGCCGGAAGCCGGAAGCCCCTGCATCAGATTAAGGCGTACCTGCAATGTGGTGTCATCTTCTGCGTCATCCATCTCGCGCAGCGCAGACCACTTGACTCGCATGTCGTACTCGTCGCTGGACATGATGTCCTTGAACATCTGGTTCGCCTGCGGATTGCTGCCGGTGTACTTGAGGCCGGCGCGTGTCAAATCAGCCAAGTCGCCTCTGTCTGTCACTTGGCCACTGCTAAACGCCTGATAAATAGCATCCATGGCTCGTTCCTTTCCAACGTCATCCAAATAATCGAGCACCGTGTCATCAATCCTGCCGTCTTCTCGCACCAACAACCCCTGCGCGGATTGGATGAAGGTCTGATCGTTGTACATTTCCAACACGCTGAACAAATACCGCTTGGCATTTCGATCGTAGCTGTTCGGATTGGACACCTCCACTGGATCGTTCAGCAAAGCGTGTGCCGCCTCCAGTGCCTCGTCGCGGAAGGCATCCGGGCCGATCATGTCGCGCACGGTCTTGGCTGTATAGGCCACTTCAAAGCCGCGGGCTGTCTTGGTGAGTATCTCCCCCAACGCAGCCTCGGCACTACTGCCACCGATCTCTTTTAGTATGTCAATCAAGCCAATGCGGAGCGATGGCGCTTGCTCAAAACTCATTGATGTGCGCCCTCCTCGATTTCGGAATCGTTCCATGAAGTCTTCTCCTCGACCACCTCGACCACGGCCTCGCCCTTCCCCTTCCTCATCGGAGCGTTGCACCACAAAGTCAATGTCTTCCATTTTGTTGAGGAACTCGCGAATGTGCGGCACGGAGGCTTCGCCCTGCTCCACCAAGCTCTCCAGCAGGAAGTTGATTCGGCGCTGGACGGCCCGGCGGTTTTCAGAGGTCATCTTGATCTCCATCAGTTCCTCGAGGATTTCCGGTACTGAAAGGCCGTAGTCAGCCACTGCCGGCCCGGCGCTGTTGATTTGGGCATGAAGGCTGTCGATGCGCGATTGGGCGTTAGCCAGTTTAGTCTTGAGTGAGCTGTTTTCTTTCTCGAGGGCTGCTAGCTGGTCAGCCTTCCCGGAGGATTTCCCGGTGGGTGCCTGGCCGCAGCCGGTCGTCAGCGCGATTGAAGCCACGAGCGCGCCAGTGGCGATTGTTGGAAGAAACGCTATCGTTTTCATTGTTTTTTCTGGTTCAAAAACCAGTCGAATAAACATCCCTAATACGCCTCTGCTCTTGGCTTTGTTACGCAAAACAGGCCGCAATGTGTAACTTTATCTCTGGAACGCAATCCATTCTTTCGGCCAAAAATATTCCAAATCCGGGCGAAAGCTTTTGTGCGCCTGACCAAGCGCCTACACTGCGCGGCTTCCTGACATGGAGGAAACACAGCTCAAACGAACATCCCTTTTTGACACCCACACCGCGCTTGGCGCGCGGATGGTCGAGTTTGGCGGCTGGGAAATGCCGGTCCTCTACTCCGGCATCGCGCAGGAACACCACGCCGTCCGCCAAGCCGCCGGCCTGTTCGACATCTCACACATGGGCGAGTTCCTGTTCGACGGCCCGGACGCGCTCAAGTTCCTGAACCAACTTTTGACCAACGACTTGGCCAAGCTCGAGCCCGGCCAAGGCCAATACACGCTGCTCTGCCAAGACAACGGCAGCGTGATCGACGACCTGTACGCCTACCGGCTCGGCGACACGCGCCACCTGCTCATCGTCAACGCCTCGCGGCTCGAGATCGACTGGATGTGGATCAAGGCCCAGCGCAACTCCCGGCACAAGTCGCTGCAACTCGAGATGAGCGACCGCTCCGGCGAGTTGTCCGCGATGGCGCTGCAGGGGCCAAAGGCGGCCGAAATCATCGGCGGCGTTTTTTCCGCAGCCACCGAACTGCGGAAAAACCAGATTGCCGAACTCGAGTTCGGCGGCGCAACCACCTGGGTGTCACGCACTGGCTACACCGGCGAGGACGGCTTCGAGCTGGTCGTGCCCAACGGGCGCGCGGCGGCGTTGTGGGAGCAACTCATGTCACTTGGCCAAGCGCTTGGCCTGCTGCCGGCCGGCTTGGGCGCGCGCGACACCCTCCGCACCGAGGCCGGCTACTCGCTCTACGGCCACGAGCTGACGTCCGACACCACGCCGATCGAGGCCGCGCTTGGCTGGGCCGTCGCCCTCGACAAGCCAGGCTTCACCGGCCGGGAAATGCTCGCGGCGCAAAAACAGGATGGCGTCTCCCGCCGCTGCATCGCATTCAAAATGACCGGCAAAAGCGCGCCGCCGCGCGAGCAGTACAAAATTTTTTCCGCCGACGGAACCGACCGCGAAATCGGCGAAGTGACCAGCGGCACACAAAGCCCGTCGCTCGGCTGCGGCATCGGCCTGGGCTACGTCGAGAGCGCCCACGCCAAGTCCGGCACCGGCATCGAGATCGAGATTCGCAATCGCCGCTTCCCCGCGCAAGTGGTCAAGCGGCCGATTTTTCAAAAAACGAGTTGACCACCGCGCCTCGAGTTCGCTAGAAAAACGCCGCGATGGCAGACATACCGACCGACCTGAAGTACACCAGCTCCCACGAATGGGTGAGCGTGGAAGGCAACACCGCCATCATCGGAATCTCCGACCACGCCCAGGAGGAACTGACCGAGCTGGTGTTCATCGAGTTGCCCGACCTCGGCCGCGAACTGACCGCC